>NZ_CP092521.1 GCF_022430525.1 Cetobacterium somerae
GCGGCTAAAATACATACTATTATTATTAATTTTATAGGGTTCTTCTTCTGGCTCATTTTACTCTCCTGTTTCTACTTTTACTTTTCCATCTTTTGCTGCATAAGACCATTCAATCCAAGAACCGTCATAATTTTTAACTACAGGATATCCTAAAAGTTCTTTTAACACAAATGTTGTATGTGCTGATCTAACTGCTGATTGACAATATGGTAAAACCTCTTTGTCTGGAGTTACTCCTTGTTTATTGTAAAGTGCAATTAACTCATCATAAGATTTCATTGTTTTATCATTATTTAAAGTTTCAGTCCATTCTACCCAAACACTTCCTGGAATTCTTCCTTTTACAACTGCGCCTTTTTTAAGATCTTCACCCGTGAATTCTTTCTTACTTCTTGTATCTAATATAATATCTGCTGGATTATTTATTGCTGTTTCTACTGCTTCTAACGTTGCTAAAGTATCTTTATCTGGATTACTCGCAAATTTAAAGTCACCTTGCTTTTCAGCAGCTTCTTTTCCAAACTTAGTTTTAACTCCTGCATCTTTTAAAGCTGAATATCCACCATCAACAACTTTTACATTCTCCATTCCATACATGTCAAGTATCCACCAAAGTCTATACTCATCTAAATTATCTCCAATCAAAACTAAAGTAGAATCTTTAGTCACACCCATTTTATTTAACTCTGCTTCCATCTCTTCTCTAGAAGCTCTCATCCCACCAATTTCACCATATCTTTTATCTTTTGGCTCCATATCTGGTCTCCACATATTGTAAGAACCTTCAACATTTCCAATTAAAAACTTTGCTTCTGGTCTTACATCTATAACTACGACATTTTTATTTGTTTCAATTATTTGCTTTGCAACTTCACCACTAATTAATTTATCACTTTTATACTGTGTATAATCTTTTCCAAAAGCTACCATTGATAATAATAATGATCCTAAAATTAAACTTTTTTTCATTTTAATCCTCCAGATTTTATATTTATTTTCTTTTGTTAAGTTCCATTTTTGATTTATATCTTGTTAACCATTGTTTTGCTGGTCCCATATTTCTATTACTTGCTTTTGATTTATCATATTTATCTCCAAATATTAAATCAACTATGTGAAGAGCATCAGTATGTCCTTTTTCCATTGATTCTCTACAAGCAGCACAGTAAGTTACCATATGCCCTGTTGTTGTTTCTGCAGCTCTTCTATCCATAACTTTTTTAGCTATTTCTGGAACAGCTGGAACAATCATTCCACCAAATCCACAACATCTTGTTTTGTCTCTTGAGTTTTCTAACTCCTCTACATCATATCCTAACTCAGACATAATCCATCTAATTCCATCATGAATTTTTGTTTGCTTTCTAATTGAGCATGAATCATGAATATTAAACTTAACATCTGAATCTTTTCCTATCCCAATTTGAGACTCAGGTAATCCAATCTCTGGTAATAACTCCCAAAGTGATACTACATTTTGTTTTGCGTAGGTATTAAAAATTCCATAGCAAGATTGACATGCAACAATAACAGTTTCTGCTCCAACTTTATCTAATTCTTTTTGAACAGATTTAAATCTCTCTTTAAATAGATCATCTTGTCCTAAAGCCTTAGGTGGTTTTCCACAACACTTTAATAGTGAACCAACTTCTCCACCTAATTTATCTTGTAAGTGATCCATAATATTTCCAACAGCAACTGAATTATATGATGGTAGTGAACACCCTGGGAAAAATACATATTTTGTTTTCTTTCCGTTAGGAGCTGCATTTGTTGTATTAAACATTTTAGAGTATCCTAAATATTGATGAACCTCTATAGCTTTATGCCCTTTCATTGGAGATTTCCCACCATTATCTTTAATATATTCACTTCTCATAGCACCAAAGTTTGATTTAATATCAAAATCTTTTGGACATTTTAAAGTACATTGGTCACACATATTACAAGAATAAGCTATTTTAGCATCCATCTCTTCGCAACCTTTTTCTATATACTCTTTAAATAAAGTCTTTGGACAGTCAGTATAGTCATTTAACATTATACACTCTTTCATACAAAGCTTACACTCACATTGTAAACATCTGCTAGCTTCTTTTGTAGCTTCCTCTTTTGTAAATACTCTTTCAACCTCTGAGAAGTTTTTAATTCTTTCATTTCCATCAGTTGTTCCAGGAACTACTCTTTCAACTTTTTCAGCAACGTCCCATCCCTCTGGTAAATACTCAGTTGGTAGATATAATTTTGTTTTATATCCGCCCTCAGATTCTACTGATCTTCCCTCTTCTAAGTTCTTTCCATTTAAAAATCTATCAATTGATTTAGCAGCTCTTCTTCCCTCTGCCATTGCCTCAATAACAATAAACGCATTTGCACAATCTCCAGCTACGAAAACTTTTTCATTACTTGCAGATTGCATAGTTAATTTATCAGATTCGAAAGTTCCATTTCTTCTTGTTGCTAATTTTTTATCTGTATCAAATGAGTTATCCACTCCTTGACCGATAGCAAATACAAGTGTATCTATCTCTATAATCTCTTTTACATCCTCATCAAATTGAGGATTGAAGTTTCCATTTTCATCAAATAGACTTAAACATTTCTTTATCTCTAATCCAGAAATTCTATTATTCTCATCTTTTATTATTCTACTAATTCCATTTCCTAATTTAAATTCAATATTTTCCTCGATAGCTCCATGAATCTCATGATTTGAAGATGCCATCTTTTCAAAAGTCGACTCTAAAGGAATTGAATAAACTACTTCAACACCAGGAACTCTCTTTGAAGATCTAGCGCAGTCCATTGCAACGTCTCCACCACCAATTACTGCAACTTTCTTTCCAGCTCCTTCAAAATTCTTTGTTAAAGAAATCTCTTTTAAATATTCAGCTGCATGGAATATTCCTTCTGCATCATGATTTTCTAAAGATCTATCTATTCTTCCAGATTGCTTTCCAACAGCAACTAGAATTGCATCATAATTTTTCTCTAACTCTTCAAAACTTATATCTTTTCCTATCTCTGTAGATAGTTTAACTTCTACTCCTAATTTTTCTAATAAAGAGTATTCTTTATCTATTACCTCTCTTGGAAGTCTGTATTCAGGAATTCCAACTCTCATCATTCCACCAAATACAGGTAATTTATCAAATATTGTAACGTCATATCCTTCTTTTGCTAAATCTATTGCACCTTGAGCTCCTGCTGGTCCTGCACCAATAATAGCAATCTTTTTACCATTTTTAGCTTTTATAGATATATCCCAATTTGCTATATCATCAAAATTATCAGCAGCATATCTTTTTAATGAAGCAATTGCTATTGACGAATCTTCCTCTCCTCTTCTGCAATTTTGTTCACAAGGATGAGCACAAATTCTTCCTAATGTTCCAGGTAAAAAAAGTTTTTCTCTAATAACTTTGATTGCTTCTTGACCATTTTCTTCACCAATTAATCTTACATAACTTTTTACATCAGTATTCATTGGACAATTGCTTTTACAGGCTGCCTCTGAGTCTCCCATACAATTTTCAACAATATCTTTCATTTTTAAAACGATATTTTCATTTAACATCTGATAAAATCCTCCAAAAAATTTAGTCTACTAGTATTCTAGCTTTAAATATAATTTATGTCAATATTTATATTTTCAATCACTATCATTTGTTAAAAAAATAACTTTTTGCGAGCATTTTTTTATCGCAATATTTTGTTCATTAATAATTTTTTTCAGATAAAAAAAGTGAAGGATAATTATTTTTAATTATCCTTCACTTTTTATTTTTCTTTATAACCTAACTCTCTTGCTAAAATCTTTGCTGTTATCTCTGTTAACTCACCAGTTATCTCAATACAATGATTAATATGCTCTTTTGTTCCTAAATCCATTCCACGAGTTAAAACTTTACAACAACAAACTTTTCTTTTTTCTGTAAACTTTGTCTGAAGTTCTTTAGTTAACTCCATACTTTTTTTAACCTCTGAGCCTCCTGCTTCTCCTCTTCCGAAAAACATACCAATAGCCATTACTCCACCATTTACCGCTCCACATGTACATCCATTTCCCATTCCAACAGGAAATCCTGATGCTAATTTTATTACCTCATCTCCATAAGGTGCTTCAAAGGAATCCTTTAAAACTTTTAAAACAGCTTCTGAACAATAAAAATCTCTATTTCTATAATATTCTTCAGCTTTTTTTCTTAAAGCCTGAATGTCTACTTCATTATTTTCAATTTTAACAATCTCATCTTTTCTAAATTTTCTAAAAATTTTATGTAACATAATTTTATAATATCTCCTTTTTAAATTATAGTTCAACTTAAATTATAACTCTTTTTTAAAAAAATACAATATATATATTTTCTAATATCTCCCCAAGGCATTTTATAATCGTACTCTAAGGTCTCTTTTAAAATAAATGAATCCTCAAAAAAATATTCTAATTCTTTAATTCCTTGTTTATTAACTAATAATCCATTACATCTCTCAGCTTCATTCTCCTTAGAAAAACACGATAGAATAAGAACTCCCTCATTTACAAGGAATTTTTTTACATTGTCCTTGTAATTTTTTCTCAATGAATCATCAAAAAGAAAATGAAATACAGCTCTATCATGCCAAATTTTTCCCTTTTTATCAAATTTTAAATTTTCAGTTAGATCAGCTACCTTCAATTTTATTTCTACATCTAATTCACTATACTTTAAACTCTTCTTTTGAAAATCTATAGCCTCAGAGCTTAAATCTATTCCCTCTATATCTTTAAATTCGTTCTCAATAAGAGACTGTAACAGTGTACTTTCTCCACATCCTGCATCTAAAATTTTTTCTTTTTTATTTAAAGTATATTTTTTTATTAGCGATAACGATGGTTCAGGAATAACCTCGTACCACCCTAGTTCTTCTCTTGAGTTTTCTTTATATACCCCATCCCAAATCTCTTTAATTTCATTTTTTATATTCTTCACTTTTCTATTCTCCCATGTTATTTTTTCTGATATGAATATATAATAAGAAATTACTTTTGTCAAATTGCAACAATTTTAATTTTATTAAAAAATAAAAAATTGGGTAAACTAAAAAACCATTACCCAATCTCTTTACTTTTATTTTGTTATTTTTTCAATAATCTCTTCAATAGATTGCTTTCCAAAAGAGATATCTTTATCATTTATAATTAAAGCTGGAACTCCCATTATATTATATTTGCTTTTTAATTCTGGAAATGCAAATATATCTATCATTTCAGCTTGAATATTTGAATTTTCAATAGCTAACCTTTGTGCTCCTGTAACTACCTCTGGACAAAGTGAACAAGAAAGTGAAACTGCAATTTTAAGTTTTACTTTTTTATCTATGCTTTGAATTTTTCCTTTTAGTTCCTCATTTAACTCTTGACCCGGTCCAGCTATATTATATAAAGCTAAAATAAATGAATTAAGCTCGTGACCACTTGGAAGTCCTGAGAACTTAACACCTCTAAAGTTGTCATTAGAATCTAAAATAGCAATAGTTGGAGAACAATCTAATTCTATTTTTTTCTCTAGTTCAAGATTTTCATCTTTTTTATAAAACTCTAAAGTTATTTTATCTGAGATATCACAAATTTCAGTTAAAAACTCTTTGATATTTACTGAAAGATCATTATCATTTAATACAGAAACTATTTTTATACTGCTTTGGAATCTTTCAAAGATACCTTTTAATTGAGAAACTATTCCTTCATCTAAAAACTTAGATTTAGAATCCTCTTTAGAAACATCTGAAGTTTTTGGATGTTCCTTTTCCTTTTTTTCAATTCCTAAAGCCTCTCTTTTTTCTTCAACAACTTTTTCTAAAACTGTTGCAGCTAAAGCTCCATCAGCAACTGCTGTAACAACCTGTCTCAATCTTTTTGGTCTAATATCTCCAACAGCATATACATCTTTAACGTTTGTTTGTAAATCTCCATCAGTTATTATATATCCTTGAGAATCTAAATTTACATGATTTTTAAATAGATCACTTTGTGGTTTATATCCAATGAAAACAAAAACACCAAAAGATTCATTATCTGGAGCAGTATACTCCCAAGTTGTATTTGTAAGGTTATCTTTAAAGATAGCTTTTCTAAGTTTAGTATCTCCAGTTACTTCAACAATTTGAGAATTAAATCTTACTTCAATTTTTGGATGTTTTAAAACTTTTTCAGCTATAGATTTAGCACATGTAAACTCAGGCTCTCTAGCTATAATTGTAACTTTTCTTGCAAATTTAGTTAAAAATATAGCCTCTTCAGCAGCAGCAAATCCAGCTCCAATAACGAAGACATCAAGACCAGTGAAAAACTCTCCATCACAAGTTGCACAATATGCAACTCCTCTACCTGTAAACTCAGATTCTCCAGGGAATCCTAACTTTCTTGGGTTTGCTCCGGTTGCAATAACAACACTTAAAGCTTTATAAGTTCCAGAAGTTGTTTCAACTTTTTTAATCTCCTCTTTAAAATCCATATTTGTAACTTCTGATTTTAAAAATTCTACACAAAATCCAAGAGCTTGCTCTCTCATTTGCTCTCCTAAATGATGACCTGATATCTCTTTAATCCCTGGATAGTTTACAACTTCTGAAGTGGTAGTTATCTGTCCACCAACCTCAGATTTTTCTATAATAAGTACATCCATTTGGGCTCTACCAGCATATATTCCAGCTGATAATCCCGCCGGACCTCCACCAATAACAATTAAATCATATATTTTATCCATAGTTCACCTCTTAATTTAAGTATATATGTTATTAAAAATTGAAAGGCACCCTATAGTGCCTTTCAAAAGAGTTTAAATTTTTCCAACTAGATCTAAAGATGGTTTTAAAGTTTCTGAACCTGGTTTCCATTTTGCAGGACAAACCTCTCCACCGTGCTCAGCTACAAATTGAGCAGCTTGAACTTTTCTTAAAAGCTCTGCAGCATCTCTTCCAATTCCTAAATCATGAATTTCATATGCTACGATTTTTCCCTCAGGGTTTATAACAAAACTTCCTCTTAATGCTAATCCCTCTTCAGGAATTAAAACACCAAACATCTCTGATATTTTTCTTGTAGGGTCTGCTACCATAGGATACTGTATTTTCTTTATAGTATCAGAAGTATCATGCCATGCCTTATGAACAAAGTGAGTATCTGTTGAAACTGAATAAATTTCACAATTAATCTCTTTAAACTTAGCATAGTTATCAGCTAAATCTCCTAACTCTGTAGGACAAACAAAAGTAAAATCTGCTGGATAAAAGAAGAAAACTGACCATTTCCCTTTTATAGACTCGTTAGTAACTTCAACAAAGTTGTTGTTGTGGTAAGCTTGTGCTTTAAATTCTCCGATATTTTTTCCAATTAATGACATGTAATAACCTCCTATATATTTATAATTATTTTTGTTTTGTAATGATTACAAATTAATAATACTACACTTTTTTAGTATTGTCAATATTTTATTTGAAAATATTTTGATAATAAAAATATAATCTAAAATATTTATTCAATATAGGCTATTACTTTCCTTTTTATTATTTTGAATTAAGTTTATTTTTTTTACATCTTTATAAAATTTTATGAAAGTAGAGATAATTATAAGAAACTCTAATCTTCCTAAAAACATCGCAAACGACATAGTCCAAACAGTTATATTTGAAGCTTCAATTGATGTTACTCCATAAGATAATCCAACAGTACTTAAACAAGAAGCTATTTCAAACATACTCTCTTTTAAAGTATATCCTTGAGTTAATAATATTGTTACACATATTGTATAAGTTAGTATATATCCACTTAAAATAACTATAATTTCATTTAAAAAGTTGTTATCTATATATACTTTTCCTTCAGGTTTGTAAATACTATTCTCTTTTATACTCTTCTTTGAATAAGTCATTTTTTTTATTTCCCACCATAAATTTTTTAAAAGAATATATACTCTATATTGTTTTATTCCGCCAGCTGTAGATCCTGTTCCTCCTCCTATAAGCATAGATAATAGAAGAATAAAATATCCTAAACTAGTCCAATTGAAATAAGTTGTTGTTGAAAATCCTGTAGTTGAAATAGCTGATACTACTTCAAAAATAGCTACTCTAAAACTTTTAGTTAAAGAATTATAAATAGGAAGCACAGCATAGAATGTTACTAGTGGTATAAAAATCAAAAATAGAAAAAACATAAATCTTAACTCTCCTATTTTGAAAAAAGTTTTAAATTTACCTTTTAAAATTAAAAGATGAGCTCCAAAGTTTATTGTACCTAATACCATAAGTATAATTGTTATAAATTCAATTGAGATGCTATTATAGTATCCAATACTTTCAACTTTTGTTGAAAATCCACCAGTTGAAACTGCTGCAATAGAGTGATTTATTGAATCAAACATTGACATTCCAGCTAAATAATATAAAATAATTCCTCCTAAAATATATCCAGAATAGATTAGCATAATTGTTTTAGCTGAATTTTTTATATTTGGTACCAGCATATCAGATCTTGCTTCAGCATTATATAAACCAATTCCTAAAGGACCTATTATTGAAGATAACATTATTACAGCTAGTCCAGCTCCTCCTAAAAATTGCATAATACTTCTCCATAATAATATTGCATCTGAAGTTTCTAAGACATTTACCATAGATAATCCCGTTGTTGTAAATCCACTTACAGCTTCAAAAATTCCTTGAGAAAAAGTTAACTGTCCTTTTATTATAAAAGGCAAAGCTCCTATTAAGATTGCATATATCCAAGATATAAAAACAATAACTCCTCCTTCTTGAAAATTTAATGTTATATTTTTATCTTTATTAATATTCTTTTTTAATAAACTTCCTAAAATTATTGAAAAAATACCTAGAATACTAAAAATAAATATATCTATTAATTCATATTTTAAAAATAAGACAGTAGATAGAGGTATTAATAAGGTTATTCCAATAATTATAAATACAACTCCACAATATCCTAAAATTAAATTATATCTATTTCTTAAATATATATTTTTCATCCATTTCTCCTATCTCTAAGTAAGCTTAAAACCTCATTTTTTACATCATCTAGCATTATAACTACTAGTTTATCAAAAGTTTCAATCTTAGTATCTCCTCTTGGTATAATAGCTTTTTCTTTTCTAAGTATGCATCCTATTAAAGATCCTTTTGGAAGATTTAAATCAACGACACTTAGGCCTACAATACTATTTTTTTCTTTAATTAATATTTCAACTATCGAGGCTTTTTGTTCTTCTATATTTATTATGTTACTTATCTCTTCAATGGATATTTTTTTTTCAATTATTGAAAATATTGTGTTAGCCGTACTTACAACAATATCTACTCCTAGTTTTTTAAAAACTTCTATATTTTTTGGATCATTTACTATAGTTAATGTTTTTTCAATTGAATATAATTTTTTAGCTATTTGGCAAACTATTAAATTATCAGGGTCATATTCCCCAGAAGCAACTAATAAATCAGCCAAAAATACCTCCCCCTCTTCTAATATATTTGGATTTGTCGGATCACCATATAAAACATTACAATTCTCATATGTCCTTGAAATTTTTCTACACATCTCTTGATCTTTACTTATATAAGTCAATTCATGACCTTTTTCTAAAAATGATTTTATTAAAAAATATATTTCATTACGATTTCCAGTAATAACTATATTCATATCTTCTCCTTTATACAGTAATTTTTTTAAATTTTTCAGTAAATAATCTAGTCGGGCTAATAATATCTATTCCTAAATTTTTATATATGCTCTCTCTTTTGGCATCATAAACTCTAGCTATTACTTGTGGAATCTTATATATATTTTTTCCCATTTGAGCAATCATTAAATTAGTATTATCATCATCTGTTATGACTAAAAGTATTTTAGCCTTGCTAATTTCTACTTTTAAAAGTGTGTCAATTTCTGTAGCATCTCCTTCTATTGTAAATCCACTAAAATTATTTGGTAAATTTATAAAATTATCTTTATTTTTATCTATAACAATAATATTTTTTCTTTCTTCTGATAGTAATTCTGCAATTGTTGATCCTAAACGCCCACAACCAATAACTACAATACAATCTTTTTCTTTGCTTAACATTATAGAGTCTCCTTTTATTTTTGATATAAACTATCTTAAAAAAAAATCACCCAAATTTCAAATTAAGATTTTGTTAAGATTTAAGTTAAGATATTTTAATTTTAAATAAATAAGAGTATAATCTCTTTAATATCAACAAAAAGGAGCCATTAAAAATGTATAAATATTTAAAAGATTTATTTATAATATTTACCACACTTTTTTTCACTGTCATAATCGGATTATATCTATCCTTTTTTAACTTTGGAGAAGAAAATATAATATCTATTTTTATATTAGGAGTTTTAATTATATCTACTCAGATTAATAAGTATTCTTTAGGAGTTTTTTCATGTATCATAAGTGTTTTAACTTTTAACTTTTTCTTCACTGCTCCAAAGTATTCTTTTCAAACGTATGACCCTAAATATATTATTACATTTACTGTTATGTTAATTATCTCTTTAATCATAATAACCCTTATGTCTAAGATTAAAAGTCATATTAAGGTTATTGAGAAAAATTCTAAGCAGATGAAAATTTTATTAGATTTAAACGAGGAACTTCAAAAAAACTATACAAAAGATAGTATCATCAAAAGTTCTTTAAATAAAATCTCAACTATTTTTAATAAAAATGTTTATTTTGAAAAATATTGTCCTTTTATTGAGGAAAACGAAATTATTTTGAGAAATTTTAATTATCATATTTTTTCTGAAAATATCTATATTCCTATTACAGTAAAACATAAGGTTCAAGGCATTTTATATTTGAATATTTCAACATTTGAAGAATCTGATTTTTATCTTTTAATATCAATTGTTAATCAGATATCTATTATTTTAGAAAAGTTAGAAGCTATAAACGAGTTTCGTAATGCAGAGTTTCAAATTGAGGAGGAGAAATTTAAAACAAATATTCTTAGATCTATATCCCATGATTTAAGAACACCTTTGACATCTATATCTGGAAGTGCACATTCTTTACTAACTAGAACTTTTTCAGAGAAAACAACAAAAGATTTAATTTTAAATATATATGAGGAAAGTAATTGGTTGGTTGAACTTGTGGAAAATCTTCTTTCACTTTCAAAGATACAAAATACAAAATTTTTAATAAAACAAACTGAATTAGTTGAAGATATTGTAGAAGAAGCAATCCTTCATACAAATAAAGAGATTAAAAATTATAATTTAAAAATAAATATTGAAGAAAATTTAACAGTTAAATGCGATGGAAATCTTTTAATACAGGTGCTAATCAATCTTTTAAATAATGCTATTAAATATACCTTAGAAAATACCACTCTTGAAGTTATAGCTTTTAAAAGTAATTCTGATATTATATTCCAAGTTAAAGATAATGGAATTGGTATTTCAGATAGAGATAAAAAAAATATTTTTGATAGTTTTTATACAAAAAGAAAAACAAGCGGAGATAGCCGACGTGGATTAGGACTTGGTCTTTTTTTATGTAAATCTATTATTCAATCACATAACGGGAACATAATAGTAATGGATAATACCCCTAAAGGAACTATTTTTCAATTTACTATACCTAATTAAGGAGGAATGCTATGGAAAAAACAATTTTATTGGTTGAAGATAATATTAAAATTATAAATTTTATTTGTGCAACTTTAGAAAATAGTGAATATAAATATTTTATTGCAAAAACTGGAAAAGAAGCTATTGAAATAATACAAAAAGAAAAACCACAGGTTACAATATTAGATTTAGGACTTCCTGATATAGATGGTATTGACGTTATAAAAGAAGTTAGAAAATATTATTTTAATCCAATTATAATTTTAAGTGCTAGAAATGAAGATAATGATAAAGTTACCGCTCTTGATTGTGGTGCTGATGATTATTTAACAAAACCTTTTAGTTTAGATGAACTATTAGCTCGAATAAGAGCTTCTTTTAGAAGGCTAACTCACGAACTTAAAGTAGAAAATAGTGATATTTTTATAAATGGAAATCTTAAAATTATTTATTCATCAAATGAAGTTTATTTAAAAGATGAAAATATACATTTAACTCCCATTGAATACAATCTTTTAGTTTTACTTTCTAAAAATATAGGAAAAGTTCTAACTCATAATTTTATCTTAAAAGAGATATGGGGAGATATATTTGAAAGTGATATGCTTTCTTTAAGGGTTTTTATGGCTGGTTTAAGAAAAAAATTAAGGAATAAAGATTCTGAAAATCAATATATTCAAACTCATGTTGGTATAGGTTATAAAATGATTCGTTTTTAAAAATCCTAACATAATCTTAATTTGATTTTTTTCATAACTAGATTTATTATACCTTTATAATAAATTATATTTTAAATAGAGGTGAAAAAATAATGTATAACTTTGAATATTTCCTAGAAAATGCTAAAAAGAATATTTTAAATAATAATTTAAACGAAGCCAAAAAAAATTTACAAAAAGCTTATCTAATAAAAGATGATTCTCCTATTATTAATAATCTATTGGGAGTTTTGGAGGAAGTTCAAAATAATATTTTACAAGCTCAAAAATATTATAGAATAGCTCTTATTTTTGATGCTTCTTATAATCCTGCTAAAAAAAATATAGAGCGAACTTTAAATTTTGAGTACTCAAAACTTGGAATAGATTTAGGTTAAATCTTTATTAAAAATAGAGCAACAATTCTATAGAAAGAGAATTATTGCTCTATTTTCTATTATAAATTTTAGTAATTTTCTGCTCTTACTTCAAAGAAACTTTGCGAATAAGAACATACTTCACAACTCTCAGGAGCTTTTTTACCCATAACTAAATGACCACAGTTTATACATTCCCACATAGTTTCATCTGCTTTTTCAAAAACTGCTTTCATCTGTACATTATTTAAAAGCTTACGATATCTTTCTTCATGAGCTTTCTCTATTTTAGCTACAGCTCTAAACTTTTTAGCAAGATCATAGAACCCTTCAGCTTCAGCTTCTTCAGCAAATTTACTATACATATCTGTCCACTCATAATTTTCCCCTTCAGCTGCATGAAGTAAATTTTCACTTGTGTCTCCAAGCATTCCTAACTCTTTAAACCATAACTTAGAGTGCTCTCTCTCGTTATCTGCAGTTTTTATAAATAGATGATGAATTTGTTCATATCCTTCTGTTTTTGCCACCTCTGAATAGAAAGTATATTTATTTCTAGCTAAAGACTCACCAGCTAACGCATCTAATAAATTTTTCTCAGTTTTAGTTCCTGCATACTTATTAGCATTTCCCTCAACTTTCTTCTCCTCTATTTTTTCAAAAACGCTTGCTGGTTGCTTACAAAGCGGACAGATAAATCCTTCTGTTAACTCTCCCTCATGTGTATACCCACAAACTGTACATCTATATTTTTCCATTTTCTTTCCTCCTAATTCTTCACTTCTATCATAATAATTAGTATGTAACATTTTTTCTGCTAACTCACTTAAAGGTTTCTCATAAAACTCTTTATACAACTCAATAATCTCTGGATTTTCATGACTAAGTCTAAGTTTTAATTCAGAATCTCTTTTATATAAACCTTCAATACGTTTTTCTCTTAACTTATCACCTTTTAACATTGTACCTTTTGGTTGTCCTCCACCACCGATGCAGCCACCAGGGCAGGTCATAACTTCAATAAAGTGATATTCCTTATCTAAATTTTTAATATTTTCTATAAATTTTGTTGCGTTGTCTGTTCCAAAAATTACAGCAACATTTATATTTAATCCCTCAATATTTAAAGAAGCCTCTTTCACTCCTTCCATTCCACGTATCTCTTTAAGATTATAAAGCTCCAACGGCGGTTGTTTTTTAGTTAGATATGCATATGCTGTTCTTAAAGCTGCTTCCATAACTCCACCTGTATTTGCAAATATAACTCCTGCTCCTGAAGCCTCTCCCATAAATTTATCATAATCAGCATCAGGTAAAATTTTAAAATCTATTTCTTCCTCTTTTGCCCAAAGAGCTAACTCTCTTGTTGTTATAACAAAATCCATATCTCTTAAATTTTCTATCTCATTATAATGAGATGAGGCGTTCATTTCATCTCTTTTGATTTCAAATTTTTTAGCTGTACATGGTGTCACAGCAACATTTATTATTTTTGCAGGATTAATATCCATTTTTTTAGCAAAATATGTTTTTATAGTAGGTCCCTGCATTCCAATTGGACTTTTTGCTGTAGATATATGTGGTAAAATTTCAGGATGAAAAATCTCAGCATATTTTACCCAAGCTGGACAACAACTTGTAAATTGTGGTAACGGTTTATCATTTTTAGTTATTCTACTTAAAAGTTCACTGGCTTCTTCTACAATTGTCAAATCCGCTGCAAAATTTGTATCAAGAACATAACTTGCACCTAATTTTTTTAACAATGCTACCATCTTCCCTTGAACAAAACTTCCGTCATCCATTTGAAACTCCTCACCTAGAGCAACTCTAACTCCAGGAGAAGTTGAAAATATAACTATATTTTCTTTATTTTTAATTAATGATTTTAATTTTTTATAATCATAAATCTCTGTAATACTAGATGTTGGACAAACATTCGCACACTGTCCACACTCTATACAAATAGCTACATCATTGGTTTTATCCAAAGAATAATTATTATTTACACCCACATAATTATTGCAAACCTCTTTGCATTGTCCACACTTTATACAAAGTTTTTCATCTCTAGTTATAGAGTAACTATCCTCATTGATAGCTACTCTTATATTTTGTGATAGATGCTTACTCATAACTGCCTCCCCTTAGAAATTTTTAGGTTGTAACATAAAGTAAGCTTTTGGATGCTTACAAACTGGACATAACTCTGGAGCTGACTCTCCTTATAATGGGTTAACGATTTAAGACAGCTTCCCTCTTACCTTAAGCAAAATTTTGAGGTATAATATATCATAAAATAAACTAGGAGGATGAGGTTGTGGCTAGAAAATCATATTCACCAGAATTTAAATTTGCAGTTGTTTTGGAAGCACTTAAAGAAAGAAAAACTCTTCAAGAAATCGCTTCAGAACATCATATTGCACCTTCTCAAATATCTCGTTGGGTAGATGAGTTTAAATCGGCGGGTATCTCTGTTTTTTCTAAAGATATGTCTAGCTCTAAAAAGATTGAACTTCTTGAAGAGCAACAACATGAGCTTTATGCTAAAATTGGTAAACTTAGCTCTGAGAACGATTGGTTAAAAAAAAAGCTCGAGAGATAGCTGATTTATTAGGTAATCCAGTTTCTTTAATCGAAGAAAACCTTTATTTTAGCATCTCAGAACAATGTAGAATATTTGGCGCTAGTCGAAGCTCATACTATTACGCTCCTAGGCCTAAAGTTGATATTCAGGTTCAATTAAAAGAAAAAATAAAGGAACAATACAGTCTAGATCCTTCAGCGGGTTCTAGACGTATTACTGCAGCTTTGAATAGAGCTGGAATACCTGTAAAAAGATCAGTCATTAGAAGACTCATGAGGCAGCTAAACCTTAAAGGAATTGCACCTAAAAGAAATTTAAGTAAACCTAAAGCTGGAGCGCAGAAATTCCCTTACCTTTTGAGAAATCTAAAGATTGAAAAGCCTAATGCAGTATGGTCAACTGATATTACGTATTTAAAAACACCAACAGGTTTTATGTATTTAACTGCAATAATTGATGTTTATAGTCGTAAAATACTAACTTGGGAATTGTCAAACAGTATGTCTAAAGATTTCTGCATTAATTGTTACAAAGAAGCAGTAAAAACTTATGGTTCACCAGAAATATTAAATACGGATCAAGGTAGTCAATATACAAGTAATGAGTTTATCGAAACAGTGCTTTCATCAGGCGCTTTATTAAGTATGGATGGAAAAGGCCGTTGTTTAGACAATGTCTGGATAGAAAGATTTTGGAGAACAATTAAATATGATTATTTATATCTTTACGAGCATAAAACAACACTGGAATTATACAAAGGAATCCAATCATATTTAAATTTTTACAACTCAGAAAGAGGACATAGTTCTTTAGGATATTCTACTCCAAATGAAGCTTTTGAATTATCAACTTTTGAGTACAAAAAAATTGCTTAGGTTTTAAGAGAAACTGTTTGACAAAAGAGCCCACCATACCTGTATGTATGTGCCCACAGTTCATACATTCCCACTCTTTTACTGACTCTCTTTTAAATACATTTCCTGACTCTATATTTTCTAAAAGCTGTTTGTATCTAGCTTCATGTTGTTTTTCTATTTTTCCAACCTCTTCAAAAAGAATAGCAATATCTTCTAATCCCTCTTCTCTAGCTTCTTTGGCAAAAGTTGCATACATATCTGTCCACTCATAATTTTCACCTTCAGCTGCATCTTTTAAATTTTCAATGGTAGAAGCTACTGTTCCTCCATGAAGAAGTTTAAACCAAATTTTAGCATGTTCCTGCTCATTATGAGCTGTCTCTTCAAATAATTTAGATACTTGAACATACCCATCTTTTTTAGCTTTACTTGCATAGTAAGAATATTTGTTTCTTGCCATAGATTCCCCTGCAAAAGCCTCTAATAAATTCTTTTCTGTTTTTGTTCCCTTAATATTGTTCATTGTGCCCTCCTGTTCTTAAAGCTATATTTTTATAACTTTATAAATTTGTAATTATTACAAACTTGATATGAGTATACACCTTTAATTTTAAATTTGCAAGCTATTTTTTCAAAAAATAAAAGAGAAAAATAGCTCTCTACTCACACTATCTTTCTCTTTTCATTTATATTATCTTTCTTTTTTATTAAATTATTATATTATTTTGTTTAAAAAATTTTATTTTTGGTTAAAAGTCCAAGCTAAAACTCTACTAATTTTTTGTCCTTGGCTCATCTCTAAAACTTGGCACTTAGCTCCTAATTTTTCAAGAACTTTTATTGTTGGTTTTACATTTTCTTTATTTGAAATTAAAGATGTAAAATAATATACTTGCGAAGCAAAAATAGCACTCTCTTTAGCCATTTTTTTTAGGAATAAACGCTCTCCACCTGGACACCATAGCTCAGCTTTTTGTCCACCAAAGTTCAATCCTTTCTGAATATTTTTATTTCCCTTATTTAAATTATCAACTTTTCTCTGGTTAGCTTTTAAAGCATCCTCTAAAGATGAATGAAAAGGCGGGTTACACATAGTTAAATCAAACCTATCATTTTTTTCAATAACTCCTAAAAATATATGGTTTCTATCTTTTTGAAGTTTAAGTTTTACTTTATTTTTTAAATTTTCATTTGAATCTATTATCTTTTGAGCGTTCTCAATAGACTTAGGATCTATATCGGAAGCCGTATAGTTCCAACTAAAAGTTTGGCTACCTATAATTGGATAGATACAATTTGCTCCAGTCCCTATATCTAATACATTTATATTTTTCTTTTTAGTTAATAAATCTGCTATATAATGGATATAATCTGCTCTTCCTGGTATAGGTGGACATAAAAAACCTGCTGGAATATCCCAGTTATCGATATTATAATATGTTTTTATTAACGCTTTATTTAAACAGATAACAGCTTGATTATCACTAAAATCTATTGTATCTTCACCTATTGGATTTTTTATAATAAATGATTTTAATTCAGGTAACTTTTCAATTAAAATCTTAAAATCATATCTTCCTTTATGAGGATTATTTGGGTGCAGCTCCCCTTTTTTTATTTCTTTTTTCAATAGAAACACTCCTTGTATCTTAATATTTATTTTTTAATTTTATTCGTATATTTTAACATTAAATCTCAAGTTTGTTAATACTTTGAGATTTAATGTGAAGAAAAAATTCATTTTTTTAATATTTATAAAAGTTAATACGAACAAAATTTTAATGAAAAATATATTATAGATACTTAAAATATAAGTAATTTTATAATAAATATCGAACAAAAAAATTAAAATATTGTTATCTACAAAGGGTTTTGTAATAATGATAAACTGTATGAAATAAAGAAAAAAGTAACAAGGGAGAATTTTTTATGAATTTTATAACAAAATTAATTGATTTTATTAATGGGATAATCTGGAGCAACAATATACTGGTGGCTCTTTTAATCGGAACAGCTATTTACTTTACTCTAAAAACAAACTTTATGCAATTTAGACTTTTCAAGCATATGTTAAAATCTGTTTGGAATAAAGAGGATGAGGGAAAAGGAGTAAGCTCTTTTGAAAGTTTTTGCTTAGGAACTGCATGTAGAATTGGTGCAGGAAATATAGCTGGTGTTGTAGCTGCTATCTCTGTTGGTGGACCTGGTTCTATATTCTGGATGTGGCTTGTTGCACTTTTAGGATGCTCAACATCGTTTATCGAATCTACACTTTCTGTAATTTATAGAAAAAAAGATCCAAATGGAGAGTTTGAAGGTGGAACTCCTTGGATATTAGAGAAAAAACTTAACAAAAGATGGATTGGCGTATTTTATGCAATAGCTTCAATAATTTGCTATATCGGAGCAATACAGGTTATGTCTAACTCAGTGACAGAATCTTTTGAAAGTGCTTTTCATATCAACAAATTTGCTCTTGCAGGATTCCTTGCTGTAGCAGTTGCTTTAACTATATTTGGAAAACGTAATAAAATAATAAATGTTTTAAACAAGATAGTTCCTTTTATGGCTTTACTGTATATAGGAGTTGTACTTATAGTTATATTAAAAAATGCAACTTTAGTACCTCTTGTAATAAAAAATATTTTCTATCAAGCTTTTGGTGGAGAGCAAATTATAGGTGGAGCTCTTGGTGGAATAATTATGCAGGGAGTTAAAAGAGGTTTATTCTCTAATGAGGCTGGAACTGGAAATTCAAACTATGCTGCTGCAATAGCTGATGTTAAACATCCTGCAAAGCAAGGTTTAGTTCAAGCATTTGGAGTTTTCGTAGATACAATTGTAATTTGTACTGCAACAGCATTAGTTGTACTTTTAGCTGGAGACCAAGGAGATTTAACTGGGATGGTATTATTCCAAGAATCACTAAAAAGTCATATAGGTTGGATTGGAATTCCATTTACATCGATAACAATATTCCTTTTCTCTTTTAGTACAATACTTGGAGTGACATTTTTCGGAAGAAACGCTTTAAGTTTTATCAGTAAAAACTCTATTTTAAATATCGGTTATAAAATCCTTATAATTCTTATGGTATTTCAAGGAGGAATTCAGGAAAATCAAACAGTTTGGGCACTAGCTGATTTGGGATTAGGGCTAATGGCAATCATTAACATTGGATGTATTCTTCCAATTTCAAAAGATGCTATCGATTCTTTAAGAGATTATGAAGAGAATTTTTTAAATCAAGGAAAGCAAAAAAATATTTCAGAAAATTTAGCTGAGGAAAAATAAAAAATTAATATTTCAAAAAAGAGACTGAATCAACAGTCTCTTTTGTTTTTATTTTCATTTATTCTTAATTTTTTACAGATACTTTATATTCAAAATTTTTATCAAGAGGAAATATTGGTCTTTTAACTTTTTCATATTTTATGTTTAAAATATCCTCATTAGTACTTCCTGTTGTTAAAGCCATGATAGTTCTTTTAGAAAGAAGTTTATGGTGCTCAGTTAAATATCCCAATTTACAAACAATAATATTACGATTTTTAGGATCTAATCCTAAATCTTCATACATTTCAGGAGTCACATACCCTACATGTTTCTCTGCTAAAATTACATCTACATTATTTACTCTTAAGACTGCTAAATCACTTTCATATGTTCCCCATTTTTCTAAATAATTAATAACCTCTCCTTTTAAAGTTAAAGGTTTTGTAGTTTTAGTATCAAACTTTGCTCCTGCAACAACCTCTATAGTTTGTCCAATTTTTCCTTTACAAAATAGCGTTGCTTCAGGATCATAAATTCCTCCGTAAATAACTGGAGTAGATACATCTTTCGTTTTAGAATTTTCTAAAATTATTTTTAAAAATCCTGTACAATCTGATGATGAACCTGCAGTAGGATTGTCTCCAGAGTCTGATAAATATATTGGAAATTTATTTTCCTCTAAAGCTTTTAAGGCAACCTCATAAGCTTTTTCAGGCTGATAAGTTTCTGTATGAAAAGAAAACTCGTCTCTTCTATCAAAAAACTCTTGTCCTATCTCTTTTGAAATTGTATTTGCTAAATTTTCATCATCTGCTACAACATAGATTCCAACAGCAGCATCTTCACTATCTGCCCAAGGATATCCCATAAGAATAGAAACTCCTAAAACTCCCTGCTTTTTTTCATATTCTCTACATCTATTTATAAAATAAACCATAGGTTCAGTTGAAGTTTCTGACTGTTCTCCAGCTATTAGCATTGGAACGCTTGCCCAAGATTTTTTAGGAATTTTATTCTCTTTAAAAATATACATTAATATCTCTGCTGCATGCTCTCCAGTTTCAAAACAATCAGTGTGTGGAGCACATTTATATCCAACATATGCATCAGCGTATTTGTGCATTTTATCAGTCATAGTTGTATGCATATCAAGGGCAACTACAATTGGGATATCTTTAAAATGCTTTCTAAGTTCCTCTAAAAGATCACCTTCTGCCTCTCCCAATCCAACTACTCTCATAGAACCGTGAAGAGCTAAGTTGATTCCATCTAGTTTTTTTATTTTGTCTGCTTCTAAAGCTCTCTCAATAAATTCTTTTTTTAATCTACTATAAAGTTCGTAGCTTACCTCCCCATTTGGAACTGCTCTTGCACTAAGCGTTGGAACAACATCATATCCATTTTCTTTTAAAGTATCAACTATACCTCTTAATGCATTATTTTTTGTTTCAAAAACTAATGAATCCTCTCCATATCTTATAGAGAAATCCTTTTCATCTGTGATAATCGGATTAAAAGAATTTGATTCATGATGCATAGATCCTACTAAAACTCTTTTCATTGTACTCTCCTTTCGTATGTTTATTTTATCAAATGACATGCTACTTTATGTTCACTTTTTCCATCTGAACAATCTTTTAAAATTGGCATTTTCTCTTTACATAAATCAAAAACTTTTGGACATCTTGTAGAAAATGGACATCCAGCTGGTCTATCAATTGGACTAGGTATATCTCCTTTTAAAATAATTCTCTCTCTTTTTTTATTTGCTTCAGCTACAGGTATTGCTGATAACAAAGCTTCTGTATATGGATGTTTAGGGTTATTGTAAATATTCTTCTTATCCCCTATCTCAACTAAATTTCCTAAATACATAACTCCCACTCTATCAGATATAAGTTCCACTACACTTAAATCATGAGATATAAAAAAATATGTCAGATTAAATCTTTCTTGCAAATCTTTAAAAATATTTATAACTTGAGCTTGAATACTAACATCTAAAGCTGATATAGGTTCATCTGCTATAATTAAACTTGGATTTACAGAGATTGCTCTAGCTATTCCAACACGTTGCCTTTGTCCTCCACTAAACTCATGAGGAAACCTTTCTCCATGACTACTACTAAGCCCTACCATATCTAGAAGTTCCAAAGCTTTCTTTTCTCTCTCTTTCACAGAAAGTTCAGAATGAACAAGAAGAGGCTCAGAAACTAAATTTTTTATTTTCATTCTTGGATTTAAAGAACCATAAGGATCTTGAAATATAACTTGCATATCTTTTCTAAAAGGAAGCATCTCCCTTGGGTTATGTTTAGTTATATCTATTCCTTTAAATTTAATTATTCCCTCTTCAACATCTAATATTTTATTTATAACTCTTCCTAAAGTTGATTTTCCACAGCCACTTTCACCAACTATCGATAAAGTTTCTCCTTTAAAAATTTCTAAAGAGACATTGTTAACTGCGTGTACATATTTTTTCTCTTTTTTAAATCCTTTTTGAGGAACTAGGAATTTTTTACTTACTCCATTTAGTTGAACTAAAATCTCTCTCATGAAATTCCCTCCTCTTCTAAAATCAGATGACATCTACACTTTCGACCATTTGATAGCTCTTTAAGTTTTGGTTCTACCACTGAGCATTTTTCAATTGCTACCTTACATCTTGGAGAAAATTTACAACCTTTTGGCATACTTGCTAAATCTGGAACTTTTCCCTCTATATACGGTAATGCTGTTGCTCCACTCCCAAGTTTTGGAACAGAGGCTATAAGTCCTTTTGTGTAGGGGTGCATTGGGCTATCAAATAACTCTTGCACACTAGCTTTTTCCATTATTCGTCCAGCATACATAACAATAACATTATCACAAGTTTCTGCAATAACTCCCAGATCATGAGTTATCAAAAGTATTCCCATTTGATGTTTTTCTTTTAACTCTAATAATAATTCCATAATTTGTGCTTGAATTGTAACATCTAAAGCAGTTGTCGGTTCGTCTGCTATTAAAAGTTGAGGATTACAAGACATAGCCATTGCTATCATAACTCTTTGACACATTCCTCCACTAAGTTGATGAGGATATCTATTTAAAACATTTTCCGGACTAGGAATTCCAACTAGTTGTAGCATTTTTAAAGCATGGTTTTCAGCCTCTTTTTTACTATACCCTAAATGAATCTTTGTACACTCCATAAGTTGGTCTTTTATTTTTAAAATTGGATTTAAAGATGACATTGGATCTTGAAATATTGTAGCTATTTTTCCACCACGAATTTTTTTCATATCTCTATTAGAAAGATTTAAAATATCTTCACCTTGAAAAAAAATCTCTCCATTTATTAGAGCATTCTCTTCATGAAGTCTCATAATAGACATAGAAGTTACTGATTTTCCACTCCCACTTTCTCCAACAAGACCTAGTGTTTCACCCTTCTCTATTTTAAAAGATACATCTTCAATAGCTGTTAAAATTTTTTTATCTTTTTTAAACTGTGTTTTCAAATTTTTAACTTCTAATAAGTAGTTTGTCATAGTCTCTCCTAATTAAGTTTTGGGTCTAAAGTATCCCTTAAACCATCGCCAAGTAAGTTAAAAGATAATACTGTTAAGAAAATCATAAGTCCAGGATAAAAAAGCATATGAGGTGCTAGTCCAATATAATCTCTTCCTGTTGAAAGCATTGCTCCCCAATCTGGATTTGTAGGACTTGCTCCAAATCCTAGAAAACTTAAAGATGCAGCTGAAATTATTGCTGTACCAATTCTCATTGTTAAAGTTACAATTAGTGCTGGAAGAGTTCCTGGTAAAATATGAACTAAAAGTATTCTAAAATCGCTAACTCCAATAGATTTACAAGCTTCTATATAAAGTTGTTTTTTCAAAGAGATAGTAGCACTTCGAACTATTCTTGTAAAAGATGGAATTCCATAGATTGCAATAGATATAATAACATTTATAAGTCCAGGTCCTATGATAGCAACTATTCCAATAGCAAGAAGTAGTCCAGGAAAAGAGAACATTACATCACAACATCTCATAATGATACTTTCTATTTTTCCACCATAATACCCTGCTACAAGGCCTAAAATACATCCAATAAATGCTCCAATTGAAACAGCTGTTAAAGAAACTAAAAGAGATAATCTAGTTCCTGCAACAACTCTACTGAAAAGATCTCTACCGTATTCATCGGTTCCAAACCAATGTTTTGAACTAGGCTCAGCTAATAGATTTTCATAGTCAGCGTAGTTTAAATCATATGGAACTGGTTGAAAAATAGCTATGATAACTAAAAAAATTATAAATAAAAGTGAAATAACTGCAACTTTTCTTTTAAAAAAATTCTCTAAAAATTCCCTAAAAGGATTTTTGAAAACATCTTTCTCATCCATAATATCTCTCCTTTTTAATCGTATCTAATTTTTGGATTTAAAACTCCATATAAAACATCCACTACAAGATTAACTACAATAAACTGTAAAGTAAAAATTAATAAAATTACTTGAATAACTGTATAATCTCTAAAAAGGATAGAATCAATAAGCAACCTTCCTAAGCCTGGAATTGTAAAAACTGTTTCTACCAAAACTGATCCTGCTAGTAAAAATCCAAATTGTAATCCAACTATAGTAACCACATCTATCAGAGAGTTTCTAAGAGTGTGCTTCATAATAACCCAAAATTCACTAATTCCTTTAGCTCTTGAAGTTCTGATATAAGGTTCTTTTAAAATTTCACACATAGATGATCTTGTGTATCTTGCTATCATTGATGTTATTCCAGCTCCTAAAGTTATAGCAGGAAGAATATAACTTTTAAATGAATCCGTTCCTCCTGTAGGAAACCAACCAAGATTAACAGAAAATACTTGAATTAACATCAATCCTAACCAAAAAAGTGGTAAAGATATTCCAGATATAGCTCCTATCATTACAACATAATCTAAAACTTTACCTCTGTTAATAGCTGAAATTATTCCGGCAACTACTCCAAATATTGTTGCCCAAATAATTGATAAAATAGCTAACATAAAAGTTGGTTTAAATCTTGGAGCTATCATATCCTTTATAGGAAGCCCTGTCTTAATTGAGTTTCCAAGTTCTCCACTAAAAAAAGTTTTTACAAAGTTAAAATATTGTATATGAAGAGGCTTTGTAAGCCCTAAATGTTCTCTCATCAATTGAATCTCGTCAATTGTGGCATTTTGACCAGCAAGTAATCTAGCTGGATCTCCTGGAATTAAATGAATAAACATAAAAATCAAAATTGAAACTGTAAACAGTATGGGAATTGTGTTGACTAATCTTCGAAAAAAGTAACCCCTCATAGCACTCTCCTTTTAAAAATTTATAATAAAAAGGTAGTTGCAAAAACAACTACCTACATAATTTTATAGTTTTATTTAGTAGTGTCAGCTTTAGCAAAATTTATAGTTCCATCAGGCATCACGTAAACACCTTGAGTTGTTTTTCTTTTAGCAGAAAGTAGTTGATCAGAACCTAAGAATATCCAAGGTGCATCTTCCCAAATAGTCTCTTGTAATTGTGCATAAACTTCCCCTCTTTTTTGAGGATTTACTTCTGTTGCTCCCTTTTCAAGAAGTTCATCAACTTTTGGATTGTTGTAATATGCAGTATTTGCAGAAACAGGTGGTGCAAACTTACTGTGGAATAAGTTTTTAGTAGCTCCATCTATATCAAATGATGACCAGTTTACATACCACATATTTATAGTAGCATCCTCTGGAGTTTGTACACTATAGATTGAGTTTGAAAGAGTTCCCTCTTCCATTGGCATAACTTCAACATCTATTCCAATCTGAGCAAGTTGTTGATGAATAAACTGCATACCTTTCATATCTTCAGTATTATTCGATCCCCAAATAGTAGCTTTAAATCCATTTGGATACCCAGCTTCTTTCATTAACTCTTTAGCTTTATTTACATCATAGTTGTAAGGTGTTAATTTTACATGATACTCTAATGCTTCTGGAACTGGAGATGTCAAAGGAACTAAATATCCTGACTTTACAACAGCTGAGTAAGCATTTTTATTAATTGCATGATTTATCGCTTGTCTAACTTTTTTATTTGAAAATATATCTTTATTTGTATTTAGTGTTACGTATCTTGTTATAGTTGAAAATCCTTTCATAATCTCTACATCATCAGATTTTTCAAGTTTTTTAACCTGCTCAGTTGGCATTGGATAAATAAAATCAGCTTCTCCCGTTTGAAGCATTGCAATTCTAGATCCATTTTCCATAACAGGTCTAAATGTAATTGTATCTACATTTGGTTTTTCTCCCCAATACTCATCGTTTCTTTTAACAACTAATTTATCTCCTTGAGTCCAATTTACATAAGTATAAGCTCCTGTTCCTACAGGATTTGTAATAATACCTTGAGCTCCATGTTTTTCTAGAGCTGCTGGACTCACTATTTTTAATGAAGCTATTCTATTTAGCATCGGTGCAAATGGTTGTTTAAGAATCAATTTAATTTCATACTCACCAGATATTTCAACTTTATCCACTGCAACAAAGTTTCTACGTCTTCTCAGATTATTTTTTTCATCCATAACTCTATCAAAATTATATTTTACTGCTGCTGCATTAAGTGGTGTTCCATCCTGAAAATTAATTCCTTGTCTAATTTGAATTGTATAAACTAAACCATCTTCAGATATTGTATATCCTGTTGCTAGTGTCGGTCTTAAAGTCATATCATCATTATATGTAAAAAGACCTTCATACATTGTTGATACTGCTGTCCCAGAAAGTGTATCTGAAAGATTATGAGGATCTAAAGAGATAAAGTTAGCATTAACTGCTACAACTATATCTTTTCCTTCAGCAAAACTAAGTGATGATGCTATAAGCATTAAAATTCCAATCCGCCCTAAAGTTTTTTTCATTAATTCCCTCCCGTAAATTCAAATAATGCAATATTCTAATCAATATTAGTATGAGTATATACTTTATTTTAACCCTAAAGTCAAGAGTGAATTGAAAAATAAAATTTAAATAGTTAAAGCATTTAAAGGAAAGTACAAAACCATTTTGAAAAATTCGTTAAATATTTATATAAAGGAGGTTTTTATGAAATTGTTAAATCGTTTTTTAATTTTAGGTTCTTTAATTTTGACTTTGGCCTCTTGTTCTAATACTAATTTGAAAAGTATTCCAAAAGCTATTGAGATAAATAAAAATCAAAACTACAGTTCATCTATGGCTATTAAAAATTCTGAAACTATAAGAGATATTGGTGTTGAAAATGCAATTTTAGAAGCTTATAACTTGCAAAGAGGAATTGATCCTGTTTACTACTCCTATGTAAAAATAGATTTAAATAGTGATTCTGTTCCTGAATATTTTGTCTACGCCTATGGTCCAATGCTAAGTGGATCTGGGGGTGGATCAGCCCTAATCCTAAATAGTAATTATAAAGAAATCTCTAGATTTACGCTAGTTCAGACTCCAATTATAATAAATAATCACAGAACAAAAAATTGGAAAGATATTATAATGAATGTATCTGGGGGTGGTGCAATACCAAATGCTGCTATTATGAAATTTGATGGAAAAACTTATCCCTCTAATCCTTCTTTACAACCTACTTTAGGGACTCATGACTATATAGATGGAATAAAAATATTTACTGAAAATATATCTAAAAATCAAGGATTTAAAATTGAGTAATTAATTTATAAAAATAAATTGATGTAAAAAATAAAAATTTGACACTGTTAAAATAATATGATGTTCTGCTCTCTTAACAAAATTTTTTATTAAAGATTAGATTTTAAAATTAAGAAAGAGACTGCTGTAGTAGTCTCTTTTCTTATCTATGTCATTACTTTTCAACTGAAACTATTAGCATCATTGGACGTCTTAGTTCTTCCTTCATACCCAAAACTTCATTTAATAATTTTTCTGATGGCATTGGTTCTACCACATTTTTTATCTTAAATCCATTAGAAATAAGAGTTGATAAATAAGTTGTAAGTGTTCTATGATATTTAGTAACATTTTCGCCTAAAAAGTTAGTTTCTCTTTTTCCTTCATAATAATAGTTATCCACAGGAAAATATTCTATCTCTCCCTGCTCATTGTATATCCAATTTTGTGATCCATGAGCCGTAAATATTGGATGCTCTACTGAAAAAATAAAATTTCCACCTTTTTTTAATAACTTATAAATTTTATTTACCAGAAAATCAAAGTCTTTAATATAATGAATCGCTAAAGAACTAAAAATAATATCAAAACTTTCATCTTTAAAATCTATATCTTCCATAGCTATGCAACTATACGATATATTTGAAGCCTTATTTTTTAAATTTGCTAACTCTAACATTTTTGTAGAAATATCTATTCCAATCACTTTTGATGCACCTTTATCTGCAAAATATTTACAGTGCCAACCATATCCACATCCTAAATCCAAGAACTCTTTATCCTTTATTTTAGGTAAAATCCTTTCTAATGCTTCCCATTCTCCAGCAGCACTAAGTCCATACTTTGATCTTGGCATCTCACTATATTTTTCAAAAAATACACTATTGTCATATTTATTTTCTTTCATCATTTTCTCCCATATAAATTTTATTTTTAATAAGTAAAACTTTTTTCATACTAAAAAACGTCTAAAAAGTATAATAATAGTTAGAATAGTAGAAAAGGATTTAATAGTAAAGTAGTAAAAAATAGCCATCACACAGTTTCAAAAATGTTTTAATATTAAAGTTTTAACAAATTGTGAAGTTGTTTTTTCTAACTATTATATTGAGGTAATAGATTTAAAGTCAGTAAAGTGTTTTATTTTTAAGATGTTTTTAAAAGAAAAAGGTTTTACAAGTTTTAAAGTTATTCAAACGTGAAAAAGATTTAAAGAGCGGAAGTAGAGGGATTTGTGATGGTTGCCCTCTACTTTTTAATTTCTTTTATTTCTTTTCCCATCTCATGAAAAACTCTTTCTCACCTGTGTTCTCATCAAGATTTTCAGATATTACTTTAAAATTTTCTCTCTTATAAAAATTTATTGCACGTGAGTTTTTTGCATATACACTTAGAGAAAGGTTTTCTTTCTTTTCTTTTGCATAGTAAAGTAACTCCTTTCCCATTCCTTTAGACTGACACTCGGTTGATATAAAAATACCAGCAATATAGTTATCCATAAGACCTATAAATCCTTTAATTTCACTATCAGCCTCATAAATATATACCTCTGCTTGAAGTAAAATAGATTTCACTTCATCAAATTTTTCTAACCAATAACTCTCAGGAATAAAATCATGAGCTTTTTTATTCGCCTCAAACCATATTTGAATTACCACATCAATATCTTTTGTTTCTAGTTTTCTAATCATTATAATTCTCCTATAAATTTTTCTTTTTTTTATTATAGGTTATTATAATTTTTTATTCAATTAAATTATAACAACTTGAAAACTTTCATGTAATCTGTTACTATAACAAAACAAATCTTTTATTAGGAGGAAAAATATGTCACTTAAAACAGAGTATGAAAATCAACAAAAATATAGAAAATGGAGTTTAATTGTTGATAAACTACCAATTAAAAGTGATCATGTCGTCGCAGAGCTTGGTTGTGGAACAGGGAATTTTGCAGAAGTTCTTTCTAAAAAGATAAAAGAGGTTATTGCGATAGATTTGAATCAAAATCTACTTGAAATTTTACAAAATAAAAAAATTCTAAATATCACAATTTTACAAAAAGATATATCTAATTTAAACTACATCCCTAAGCAAGTTGATGGAATATTTTCTAGCTTTGCTATTGCTTATTTTCCAAATAAAATGGAACAAATATTAAAAAACTGGTTTGATAAATTAAAAAATGGCGGATGGGTTGCAATTATTGAAATTGATGATCTTTTACGAGGTCATACTCCACTTTCTAAAGAAACTCTAAATAAATTAGAAATATTTGAAGATAAAACTAGAAATAATGGAATTTATGACTTTAGAGCTGGTCGAAAAATCTCTCTAATTTTAAAAGATTTAGGAATGGAGATTTTACTTGACGAAGATTTAGAGGATTCTGAATTAACTGATTCTGGTATACTCTCTGATGAGATTTACACAATGTGGGAAAATCGTCTAAATCGATTATCATTTGATAAATTTTTTCAAAAGAACGAAATTGAATCAATAAAAGCAGATTTTTTATCTCTTCTTAAAAGTGCTAAGCACATTAACCAAACTAAAGTTAAGTTCATTATAGCTAAAAAATCTTAACTTTCATTTTATAATTGAATTTAGTAGTGAGGCTATCAACACTTCACTACTAAATAATTTTTAAATAACAATTTTTATATTTTTTTGTGGAAGGAAAAATTAAAATTTATTCAGCCTTTTATGGTGATAAAGAGGTTATCATTGAGTTCTGCAAACCTCTACAAATTTTAGGTGAAGTAGAATATATTCAAAATAAAGATATAAATGTAAATGTCGAAGCTTTAACACCTTGTATAGTTATTGGTATTTTAAGGGAAGATTTCAAAAAAATGATTTCTGGAAATGATAAACTTTATGAACTGCTTCTAAGAACTGTAACAAGTAAATTGACATCTACTATGACACATATTTTAAGTTATCATCAAAAACCTTTAGAGGAACGAATTTTAAATTATTTAAAAGAGCTTTCACAAAATAATAAAGTTGAAAAAATTAAATATATAGAAATGGCTGGTTTTTTAAAAATCTCCGATAGACACTTACGAAAAGTTTTAAAAAAACTTGATGATACTGGAGTAATATCTAAGTCTGGAAAAACTATCTATATTTTAAAATGGCCAGATAATATTTAAAAAAATTTAATCTAATAGTTTTAATTTCTTCGTATTATGCAGTCTCTTACCTTTTTTACTTGTAATAGATTTCAAATAGTTATTTTTTTTTATTTGTAATATAATTTATTTACAAAAGTTTTTAGGGAGGATTCAAAAATTATGAAAAAATTATTTTTATTATCACTTATCGCTTTAGGAACAACAGCTTATGCTAAAGAAGTTGCTCAACCAATTGAAGTTGTAGAAGAAATCATTATTACAGAAGAGGTTATAATAGCTCCAGTTGAAGAGGTTGTTGTAGCAACTACTAAAAATAATTTATATATAAGAACAGGTTTAGATGTATGGTCACAATATGATTCACATTCAATCTATCATGAAAAAAATGGAATAAAAGTATCTAATGGAGATACTAAAAAAATGGGTTATGAATTTGCTATAGAAAATACAAGAAATATAACTGATAACTTTGAATTAGGATTAGGAGTAGCTTATCAAAATCATGCTGGATTAAAATCAGAAAATAGAAATGGTATAAACTATGAAATTGGAAAATATGATTCTGCACCTTTATATGTAGTTGGAAAGTATAATTTTACTACTTTTGAAAATGGAATTACTCCATACGTAAAAGCTAACGTAGGATACTCATTTAATTTTAATTCAAAAGATGGAGAGATTGCAGGTGTTAACTATTCAACTAAAATAGATGATGGTTTCTACTATGGTGTTGGAACAGGAATGGAATATAATAACTTTACTGTAGATATTATGTACCAAGCTAACCAAGCTAAAGTTAAAGGAACTGTAGATGGAGCAACTGACTCTCATAAAAAATCACTTGACTATTCAAGAATTACTTTAGGATTTGGATATAAATTCTCATACTAAATTTAATTGATTAAAAAATTTAATTTTTATTCATACACTTCCTTTATAAGGGTAGGTCCCTCTAGGGTAAAACTACCACTATAAAGGAAGTTTTTTATTATCTAATTTCACATTTTTTATATGTCCCATATATTTTTAATTTTTCAACTCCAAGCCTTATCTGACTAAGAGCCTCTTTTAAATTACTATCAGATAAATTTCCCTCTAAATCAATATAAAAGTTATAGGAAAATGTCCCATCTCCTACAGGCCTTGATTCAATTTTTGTTAAATTTATCCCTCGCTTATAGAATTCCCCTAATATTTTATACAAACTTCCAACTTCATGTTTTAATTTTACTCCAACTGTGATTTTATTATTTTCTAAACTATTTTTTATACAAGACTCCACAATAATAAATCTGGTTTTATTATCTAAGTTATCGTTAATATTCTCTTTTAGAATTTTTAAATTATTAATTTCACAGGCTCTTTTGCTGCCAATAGCTCCTTTTTCTAAAGAGTTTGAATCTTTCACATATTTTACACTTAAAGCAGTATTATGATAATTTATATGCTTAATTTCTCCTAAAGAATCTATAAATTTTTTACTTTGTTCAAACCCTTGGGGATGTGAGTATATCTCTTTAATATCCTCTAACCGAGCATCTTTATTTCCTATCAGATTTTGAATTATCCTTATACAAACCTCTCCCACTATAAAAAGGTTATATTTTTCTAAAAGGTCATAAACTAAATTTATTGATCCTGTTGTAGAGTTTTCAATTGGTAAAACTCCACATTCAATCTCTCCATTCTTTACAGCAATAAAAACATCTTCAAATGTTTTATAATTTTGTGCTCCAATTCCTTCTCCAAAATAGTGAATCATAGCCTCTTGACTAAATGCTCCTTCTACCCCTTGATAACCAACTTTAATCTTTTCTATCATTACTTTACCTCTTTATCCACTTTATAAAATCTATGCATTCCACTTGGATGTGGTTCAAAATTTGATATGTTTTTATTAACTCCAGCAATAACTTTTCTTGTAAATGAGATTGCCATAACTCCATCCTCTTGAATTATTTGGCAAACCTCTTGATAATACACTTCTCTTTTTTTATCATCAGTCTCCTCTTTAGCTAAAGTTAAAAGTTCATTAACTTTCGGATTTGAATAGAAAAATCTATTTCCAGCAGCTCCTATAAATTTTTCATTGAAAACAGTTAACGCTTCCTCTCCATCACCAGTTGGTGATGTTTTCCCCAAATGAAAAAGCTGATGCTTTCCATTAGATGTTTCACTTATAAAAGTTCCCCACTCTAAAGGATTTATAGTTAAATTTATCCCAATATCCTTTAATTGTGCTTGAATTATTTGAGATATCTGCATACTATCACTATTGCTATGAATTGTTATAGATAGATTTAAATCCTCCTTTTTTTCAACTTTATCCAAATATTCCTTAGCTTTATCTATATCTTGACTATAATTTACTCTATTCTCTGTATAACCAAACATATTCTTAGCTAAAGGGGAGTTTATACTTTCAGCATATGTTCCTAAAACTGTTCCCAATATCTCATCTGAATTTAAAGCATAAATTATTGCTTTTCTTAAATTTTCATCTTTTAACTTTGAATCCTTCATATTAAATCCAATAAACTCAATTGCTAATGGGTCTATTGCCATTAACTCCAATTTAGGATTTTTTATAACTTGCTCTGCATCAATAGGGGAAACAGCGTAAGCTACATCAATCTCTCCTGTTTCTAATCCAATAACTCTATTTGTAGCTTCTGGGATACTCCTAAAAACTAACTTATCAATATTTGGCTTTTTAAAAGTATGTTCTTTATTACTTTTTAAAACAATCTTATCCCCTGTTACCCATTCTTCTAAAATAAAAGATCCCGTTCCAACTGGATTTTGACCAAAACTATTTCCAGATTCATTAATAGCCTTTTCACTCACAATTGAAGCTCCAGGATCAGCTAAAAATTTTAAAAGTGTCTTCGTTGGATATTTTGTATTTATATCAAAAGTCTTATCATCTACCTTTTCAACACTTTCAATACTTTCACCAATTGCTCCAACTATTTTAGAGTTCTTAACTCTATTTAAAGAAAATATAACATCTTCAACTTTTAAAGGTTCTTCATTATGAAATTTAATTCCATCTTTTAATTTAAACCTAATTTTTGTAGGAGTGATATACTCCCAATTTTCAGCTAAACCATCTTTTAACTCCATATTTTTATCCACTTCTACCAAGGTATCATATACTTGGACTATAACTTCAAGTGACCGCTTATCATTAGTTCCTTGAGGATCCAAACTTTTAGCTGCACCTACTTGAGCTGCTATAATCTCTTTTTTAGATTCAATTTTTTCTTTTTTATTACAAGATGCAACTAAAATCATTACTATAATTAAATATAATAAACTCAATTTTCTTTTCATATTTTTTCTCTCCTTTTTAATGCCTAAAAAGACACTAACTCTTTATCTATTCCCAATATGGTATCATTTTTTCAAAAGTGTTTCTAGATAACTTTTTTTAAAAATTTTTGTTCGTAATACTATTTTTCTTTATATAGAAATTAAGAGTTAGGAAGATTTTTTTTAAAAAAATTGTTCGCTACTATTTTAAAATAACGATTTTTTTATTTTTTACTAACTATTTAAAGCCTTGTCATACTCCTCCTTTGAAACTTCTTTATAAATATATTCTCGTCCAAATTTATATTTTAAAATTAAATCTTCAAATTTTTCACAGTCTTTTAGCGTTTCGAAATCACGGGTGAAATAATTTCTATTCCATAATAAACTTGTAGCTAACTCAAAAGTTCCCTCAAATACCTTTTCTTTTACACCATTTTTTAAAATTCTAATAACATAATATGTTTTCACTCTATAACCACCTCTTTTTTCATTATAACATATTTTATTTCAATAAAACGAATATTTTTTATGTTGTATTTTTTTTTCTAAACTGTTATTCTTTAGAGTGAATAATAAATAAGGTGTGTGATTATATGGAAAATCTAAATATTTTAATTGGTCAACGTTTAAATAGATTAAGAAAAGATAAAAACTTAAGTTTGGAGGAGCTCTCTTTACAAACTGGAGTCAGCAAAGCTATGCTTTCTCAAATTGAAAATGGAAAATCTAATCCAACAGTTTCTACACTTTGGAAAATATCTACAGCTTTAAAAGTTTCTTTCTCTTTTTTTATTGAAGGAGAAGAAGAGGAGCTTACTGTAGTTGATGAAAAGAATATATCTCCTATTCTAGAAAGTAACAATCTTATGAAGCTGTACCCTATATTTCCATTTGATAGTAATAAGAATTTTGAGATTTTAACAATTGAATTAAAAAAAGATTGCGAGCACATATCTCAACCTCATACTTCTGGTGTAGAAGAATATATAATTATGAGTGAAGGAACTTTAGAGCTTCATGTTGAAAAACAAGTTTTTCTATTATCAAAAGGACAATCTATAAAATTCTTAGCTGATAAAGAGCATGTTTATAAAAATACTCAAGATGAGCTTGTTAGATTTTATAATTTAATTTTTTATTAAAAAATAGAGGGAGCTAAATTTTCCCTCTATTTCCTTTATAACTATTTTATTTTTATAGATTTTAAGCCTTTTTTCACTCCAAAATATATTAAAATAAGTCCCACTCCTGAATTTAATAAACTCAATATTCGTTGAGATAAAAAATTATTTGTTATAGATCCTAGAAAAACTATCAAAGTTAAAAAAAATAATGTAGCTAAAAGAGCTCCAAGTGCAAAAAGAAGTATAGATTTTTTAGTAAAATTTTCTTCATTAGTTCTTGTGGTAAAAACTCCTATCCAAAATAGAATTGTCATAGGATTTGCTCCTGTTAAAAGAAATGCTTTAATAAAAGGTGAACTTGAGCTAGAATCTCCAAATATATTCATTTTTGGAAGAATTGATATCCCAAAATATCCTAAGAAAAGTTCCATTCCAAAAATAATAATAATTAAAGTTCCTAAAATATTGAACCCATATTGAATTTTTTCTTTTTTTACGAAAGACGAAATGCCTAAAATTGCAAGTGCTATGTAGAAAGCATCTGCTAAAACAACTCCTAAAACACCTAATTCTGCTCGCCAAAAGCTTTGACCAATTCCTAAAGAAAAAATGTACATACATACTGGTCCTATGGCAATTTGCAACAACATTCCAAATTTAAATCCCTCAAATATCAACGATGCCTCCCTGCTTAATTTATTATTTATTTTATAATATCATAAAAAAATTTTATAAACTATTTTAATTTTTATAAATATTTTAAAACTTTTTTGTAAAACCTATTGTCTAAATATTATAAAAAGTGTTAAAAGTAATAATATAATTTTAATCCCCCCAGAGAGCCTCTATCCCCCCCAGAGGCTCTCCTCCTTTTTTGGAGAATTTCTAATTTTATATGATATAATACTTCTATAAAAAAGGAGGTTAGAAAATGAAAAAAATATGGTTAGGATTAGTTTTAATAATGTTCAGTTTATTAGGTTGTAAGAGTCTTGAAGAAAAAAAAGAAAACTCAATTAAAATAAACCTTATTGGAAATATTGTACCTAAAGATAATTTAACTGTTTTACTTTTTGCGTATGATGATAGAATAGCTGATAAAAAAGCCGATTTAGTTGGAAAAAAAAATATTATACTAAAAGAACATGAAAATATTGTTGAGTTTACAACTCCAAAAGATAATAGAACTTACTACATCTCTTTAGAAAATAATGATGACTATTCTTTGGATTATAGCAGTGGTAGTATTCAAAAGCTTAAGTTTACGAAAGGGAATGAAGTTAAAATAAATAAAAAATAACTCTATAAGGAACTTTTACAAGTTCCTTTTTTATTTGCTATAGAATAAAATTAAATAAAAATTTCTAAAAAATATTTTTTATAGCTAATTATTTAAAACTAATGTATAATATCACAAATTTATAGCTAAACTCTTTTAATTAGAGAGACATAAACTGATCAATATAAAAAAATATATAAAATATCTAAAGGAGAGTTTTATGAAAAAATATATTTATCTTATAGGAGGAATTTTAATGCTGTTATTAAGTCCACTCTATGGAGCTGAATTTAAAGAAAATGATAGCATTTCAAATTTTTTTAAACAAAAAAATATCAATGGAACCTTTGTACTTTACGATGTCCAGACTAAAAGTTTAACGGGTTATAATGAAACCCGTGCATTTACTCAATATCAACCTGCTTCTACTTTTAAAATTCCAAACACTTTAATAGGCCTCTCTCTAGGGATAGTTAAAAATGTAGATACCGTTGCTTATAAGCACGATGGAAAAAAATTATGGAATAAATCTTGGGAAAAAGATGTAAATCTTAGGGAAGCTATAAAATTATCTCACTTACCTGCATATCAGCAGTTAGCTCAGAAAATCGGAACAGTTAAAATGCAAGAGAATCTTTCAAAAATAGATTATGGTAATAAAAATATTGGAAAGAATCTTACAACTTTCTGGTTAAGAGGTCCGTTAAAAATAAGTGCTATTGAACAGGTATATTTTTTAGAAAAACTTGCCAAACGTGAACTTGATTACTCTAAAGATATCCAGGAATCTGTTATAGAAATTATTAAATTAGATAATGGTGATATGTGGACACTGTACGGTAAAACGGGTTGGGCAACAAGAGATTTAAACAAAAACCTTAACCCTACTTTAGGATGGTTCGTAGGTTGGGTGGAACAAAATAAGAAACTTTACATCTTTGCTTTAAATATGGATATAAAAGATTCTTCACAACTTCCTCTACGACAAGAAATAGCTCTTGAAATTTTAAAAAATGAATTAAATATTTAGAAAATGAAAAATGGGGGGTAAACAGTGAATGCTAAATTAAAAATAATTATTACAATGGTAACCTTTGGAACTTTAGGTCCTTTTATTAAAAATATAGGTCTTGTTTCCAGTGAAATAGCTTTATATAGAGCAATTATAGCTCTGATAATTCTTACGATTTTTATATTGTTCAACAAAAAATTTTCTCAAGTCTCTACGGTTAAAAATAATCTTTGGAAACTATTTTTTTCTGGAGGAGCTATGGGATTTAACTGGATCTTACTCTTTGAAGCTTACAATTATACCAGTATCGCCTTAGCGACTCTTTGTTACTATTTTGCTCCTGTTGTCGTTGTTATAATGAGTACTCTCTTTTTTAGAGAAAAACTTACACTTAAACAAATAATATGTTTTATAGGTTCTACAATAGGTTTGATACTTATAATAGGAGTCAGCAGTGGAGGAAAAAGTGATATGACTGGTATTTTATTTGGCCTTGGAGCAGCTGTTCTTTATGCCACAGTAATTTTATTAAATAAATCTATGACTGGTATCGACGGAATAACAAGAACTATATTTCAACTTGCTGCGGCAGTTATGGTTATATTTCCTTATGTTTTTGGAACTGAAGGTTTTCATATATTACAACTTGATAATATTGGATTAATTAATCTTATTATTGTAGGAATAGTACATACTGGAATAGTTTATGTTTTATATTTTTCGTCACTCTCGGAATTAAGTGGACAGGAAGTATCAGTACTTAGCTATTTAGATCCTCTTTTTGCAATTTTAATATCTATTTTATGGATGGGAGAATCTATAACTCAACTTCAATTATTAGGTGGTGGAATGATTCTTCTATTTACTCTTACCAACGAAATGAAAATTTATAAAAAATCTATTTTAAAAGCAAAATAGTCATTATCTTTACAATCAAAAAAGTTCAGTAAATACTGGACTTTTTTTAGTCTTATAATTTTGTTTAATTTCATTTTAAAATAAAATATTTATGGACTAACTGTGATAATTAGAATAAAATATTTGTATCTATTTAACAGAACAAATTTTAAATATAATTATTAAGGATTTAAAGAAGATAAAAATAAATTTTGAAGGAACGTGAAATATGAACCAAGTTTTAAAGTATATGTATATAGTTAATTATCCAACATTTGAAGAAGATCTCTGTCTATTAGAAATGAGAGCTATTTTTGGGAAAATACCCGATGAAAAAACTTTATTTTCAAATATAGGATTTAATTCATCTAATAGTCCTTTTATAAAGACTCGTCTGGATATTATCTATGAGAAAGATACTATAGAAGAACTTTTAGTTGAAATAAATAAGGACACAACAGTCTATAATAACTTTAAATTAGAATATGTGAGATTAAACAATAATAATAACATCCCTTATGAGGAAAGATTAGATTTGATAAAAAAACTTTCTATGAATATTATAGGTACTCACAATTTTAAAAATCCTGAATTTAATTTTGGTGTAACTAAAGTCGATGGCAAGTGGCTATTTGGTATTGATAATAAAAATGATTACAAATGGCATACTCATGACAATAAGCCGTGCTCTTATTCTAATTCATTAGGTGTTAAAGTTGCTAAAGCTATTGTTAATATTGCTAACAATGGTTTAAAAGAAAAAACTATTATAGACCCTTGTTGTGGAGTTGGAACTACAATAGTTGAAGCACTAGATGCTGGTTATCAGATAGAAGGATATGAAATAAATAAACACATCGCAAAAAATGCAAATATTAATTTAGAGTTTTATGGATTTAATCCTATAGTTATAAATGACGATATGCATAATATAAAGAAGAAATATGATAGTTCTATAATTGATATTCCTTATGGTCTTTTTAGTCATACTTCTGAAGATGAACAACAAGATATAATTAATACTGCTCGAAGAATTTCAAATAAAATAGTTTTAATCTCTTTTGAAGAACATGATTCCATGATAGCTAAAGCTGGATTTAAAATAATTGATAGATGTGTTGTTACAAAGGGAAAGTTTAAAAGATTCATAGTAGTTGCAGAATAATTTTTTATTTATAATTAAAATATTCAAAAAAAATAAATTAAATTTAAAACTTTTTTTAGAAACCTGTGGTCTAAATATTATAAGTGTTAAAAGTAAAAATATAATTTAATCCCCCTAAAAAGAGCCTCTATCCCCCCAGAGGCTCTTTCCCTTTTTTGAAACTTCTTTTTTACTTATTTAATTTCATATGTAAGATTGGATAAGGATTACCGTGGTCATCAAATTCAGATCTTTTGAATACGCTAAAACCTATATGCTCATAAAAAGCAGTTCCTTTTGGATTTTGTTCATTAACATCTACATATTTTACATTAAGATTAGAAATTACAAAATTAATAAGTTGCTTACCAATCCCTTTTCCACGAAAATCATCACTTACAAAAAGCATTTCTATTTTATCCTCATGAATCCCTATAAAAGCTATTATTTCCTCATTATTTCTTATACAAAAGAATTCATCTACATAAAGAGCCCCCTGCTCAACAAGCGGCTTTAAATCCATTATGTCACTTTCTTTTAAAAAGAAATGTGTTGCTCGAACTGAAGACTCCCAAACATTTAATATATCACTGATTTCTTTTTTTATTAACTCTTTATTTAGTTTTTCTATTTTATAACTCACTATAATTTTCAACTCCATTTACATTATTTATTTATAAAACTACACTACACTCAGTGTTTTAATATTATTTTGAAAGACCCTTTCGTCAATTGCTTCATCCTTTGAAACTACATTTTTTCATTTCATTTAAAAAAGTCTCTAACTCGTTCTTTTCTTCAAGAGTCAACGTTTCTTTATTCAAAAGTTCTTGAAATCTTTTCTCATCCATATAGCTTCTCCTTTCTAAATAGAATCTATTAGGCTTTAAATTTTTTTATAATTTTCAGACAATTTTTTTAAATTTTTCCCAGTTACTCTGAATGTTGTCCATTCATCCATCGGCTCTGCACCTAACTTCTTATAAAACTCAATAGATGACTTATTCCAATCAAGACACCACCATTCTAACCTTCCACAATCTCTTTCCTCACATAAAGTAGCTAAATATCCTAACATTTGTTTCCCAAAGTCTCTCCCTCTAAAAGCTGGCTTTACATATAAATCTTCTAGATATATCCCCGGTTTCCCTAAAAATGTAGAAAAGTTATGAAAAAATAAAGCAAAACCTATAGGCTTTCCATTTAATTCTCCTATTATAACTTCCGCCATATTTCTTTTAAAAAGAGACTCTCTCAAAATCTCTTCTGTTGCTACTACTTCAGAAAGTAATTTTTCATAATCAGCTAACTCTTTTATAAATTTTAAAATTAAACTTGTATCTTCTTCCTTTGCAATTCTAATTTTAAACTCCTGTTTTTGATCTAACATCTATCCCTCCGATTAAAATTTTCTAATTTTTATCTCAACTTTAATATACCCTATCTTCCTTATCTTTGCAAATATTTAAACTAAACCTTATTTTATGGTGGAAATTAAAAAAAATGGTTATCAAACATTATTGTTTGATAACCATTTCTCTACAATCTAAAACCACTAGAATTAACTAGTAGTTTTTGCGTATAAAAATTAATTTTTAGACTTAAAGTATAAATGAGATTAAGAAACTAAGTGTCACTATTGAAAAAATTGTTCCTAATATTGTTGAACTAGAACTTTCAACCTCTGAAACTCCATATTTTAATCCAAACATTGTAGAAATTGTCGCTGTTGGCATAGCACAAAGTAGTAAAATCTCTTTTGCCATTATTCCTTTTAAATGGAATAAAACAATTAATCCACTCATAATGATTGGCTGTAAAATATTTTTCATAAAGATATTAAAATAAACTTGTCCTGATAAAACAACTCTATAACTAGCCATAATTAGTCCAAGAGAGAATAGTGAAACTCCCGATGTACTCTTTCCAATAAGTTCAAAAGAGTGGAAAACAACTTTCGGTATCTCAATATGGAAAACTGAGCATAGTAGTCCCAGTATAGGAGCTATTATCAATGGCTTTTTAATACAGTTGATTAAGCTTGATTTTATTATTTTCATTGGACTTGCTGTAGCATCTTTTGACTCTAAGATAATTGTTGTTATAGGAATCATAAATATACTTGTTATAACATTTCCAATTGCAACAGAGATTAGGGCTTCTGGCCCTATTAAAGATGTTAAAACTGGAATACCCATAAATGCCATATTTGGAAAAGCACAAACAATTGAACCTTGAGCTGCTTTTCTTGAATCGTATTTGAATATATGTTTTTGTATAATAAAAGAGATCACGTATAATCCCATTAAAGCTAGAGCAAAAGATGATATTATTCTAACATCTAAAAGAGTTTTAGGGTTGGCTTTAGCACTTCCAATAAATAAGTGTAATGGAAAACTGAACATCATTACATAGTCTGCAAAAGCCTTTTTATGCTCTATTGACACAATTTTCTTTTTTCCTGAAAACCACCCTAAAGCAATTACAAAAAACACTGGCACAATAGAATCTAATATTGTATCTAACACATTAAAACCTCACTTGTATTTTATTTTTAAATTTTATTTTTTTACTAAATCTGAAATGGCTTTAGCTACTGTTTCTGCAACTCTTGGATCAAATGGACTTGGAATTACATATTCAGTTGATAGCTCGTCATCAGTTATTAGATTAGCTATAGCTTGAGAAGTTGCAAACTTCATCTCTTCAGTTATTTTTTTAGCTCCACTCTCTAAGGCTCCTTTAAATAAACCTGGGAATGCTAATACATTGTTAATTTGATTTGGATAATCAGATCTTCCTGTTCCAACGATTTTAGCTCCTGCTGCTAAAGCTTCTTCTGGCATAATCTCTGGTGTTGGATTGGCCATTGCAAAAATCACAGAATCTTTATTCATCTCTTTTACCATTTCAGGTTTCAAAAGTCCTGGTGCTGATACTCCAATAAATATATCTGCTCCTTTTATAGCTTCTTTTAATCCACCTTTTAAATTCTCTTTATTTGTAATTTCAGATAACTCTGTAGTTAAGAAATTATATTCTCTATTTTCATCATCTCTAGCAATGATTCCATCAATATCAATAGCTAAAATATCAGCTACATCTAATTTTTTAATCATCTTAATTATTGATGATCCAGCTGCTCCAGCTCCACATACAACAACTTTTGCTTTAGTTATATCTTTCTTTAAAAGTTTATATGAATTTAAAATTCCAGCTGTTACAACAATTGCAGTTCCATGTTGGTCATCGTGGAACACTGGTATATCTAACTCCTCTTTTAATCTAGTTTCAATCTCAATACATCTAGGTGCTGAGATATCCTCTAAATTTATTCCACCAAAGCTTGGAGCTAAAATTTTACAAGTTCTTATAATTTCTTCAGTATCTTGAGTATCTAAACATATTGGAAATGCATTAACTCCTGCGAACTCTTTAAATAAAATAGCCTTTCCTTCCATAACTGGTAATGCAGCTTCTGCTCCTATATTTCCTAATCCTAACACAGCTGACCCATCACTTATAACAGCTACCATATTTCCTTTTGAAGTGTATTTATATACATCAGCTTTATTCTCTGCTATTCTTCTACAAGGCTCTGCAACACCTGGTGAATAAGCTAAACTTAGTTCCTCTTTTGAAGTTACAGCAACTTTACTAATAACCTCTATCTTTCCCTTATTTTTTTCGTGAAGTTCTAATGATTTTTCATAAACAGTTTCTTTTTTCATGATACATCTCCTCTAAAAAATTTTTAAGTTTATTCAAGAGCAATGATAACATAAAAAGTAAAATAAAAAAATTTAACAAAGATTTTAAACAATTAATTAACTTAATTAAGTTTTTAATGAAATATATAAAAAATATCAATAACATAACTTATTAAAGGTTTTTATTAATATTTATGGTAAATAATATACAAGAAAAAATTTTAGTAGAAATTTAAGAAAGGAACTTTATGAACGTAAAAATTTTAATAGGAGTTGGAATTATGATTGGAACTTTAGCTTTTGGAAATTGGCAAAATTTTAAAAAACCTACAGATAATGAACTAAAATCAAAACTCACACCTATTCAATATGCAGTCACTCAAAAAAATGCTACAGAACCGGCTTTTAATAATGAGTATGAGAACAATAAAAAAGCTGGAATCTATGTAGATATTGTCTCTGGTGAACCTCTTTTTTCATCTAAGGATAAGTTTGATTCAGGAACTGGTTGGCCAAGCTTTACAAAACCTTTAGTACCCGAAAATATAGTTTTAAAAAAAGATTTTAAACTTATTTGGCCAAGAACTGAAGTAAGAAGTAGATATGGTGATTCACATCTAGGTCACGTCTTTAACGATGGGCCAGCACCCACAGGAAAAAGATATTGTATGAACTCTGCTTCTCTAAAATTTATTCCTACTGAAGACTTAGAAAAAGAAGGGTACGGTGAATTTTTAAAAAACTTTCAATAATCGCTAATAAAAATTAAATTTTTGAGGAGAAATCATTATGAATAGAATAAAATTTTTATTAATATCAATGATAACTTTAAGTACTATTTCTATGGCTGAAATAAAAGTAGCTTATTTAGCTGGAGGATGTTTTTGGTGTACAGAAGCTGATATGGAAAAAGTTCCTGGAGTTGTAGATGTAATCTCTGGATACTCTGGTGGACATGTGGAAAACCCTACATATGACCAAGTATCTAGTGGAACCACTGGACATTTTGAGTCTATCGAGGTAAAATATGATAGTGACAAAATTAGCTATTCTCAATTATTACATAGCTTTTTAAAGGTAATTAATCCTACTGATGACAATGGACAATTTGTAGATAGAGGATATCAGTACTCACCAGCTATTTTCTATCAAAATACCAATGAAGAGAATCTTGCAAAAAAAGCTTTAAAGCAAATACAAAAAGAAGGACATTTTGCTGAAATAAATGTTAAACTTCTTCCGTTTAATAAATTCTATGCTGCCGAGAAGTATCATCAAGATTATTATAAAAAAAATCCTATACGATATAAATACTACAGATATCGTTCTGGTAGAGATCAATTCTTAGAAAAAGTTTGGGGAAATAATTAAATAAAAATAAAAGGAAGCCTTTAAAAGCTTCCTTTTTTATATATAAATTTTTTATGATAAATTATATAATACCCTATCTCTTTACTCTAAAAAGAGATGCAGTATATATAATAAGGCCACTCCAAATTAAAGAGAATGTTATAGTATGTACACTTGAAAAGTTTTCTCCAAATACGAACACTCCAAGTAGTAAAACCAATGTAGGCGTAAGATATTGAAAAAATCCAATAGATGATAATTTTGATAACTTCGTTCCTAAAGAGAAAAGAAAAAGTGGTATTACCGTTACAACTCCTGCTCCCATCAATAAAATTTTATCAAAATTTGCTGCTTCTACCCCTTTTCCACCTTTAATCATTAGTAAGTATAAGATTGCAACTGGAAAATATACCAATGTTTCAATTGTTAATGCTAAAATTGGATCAATTTTGATTTTCTTTTTTGCTATACTGTACCCTGTAAAAGTTCCAGCTACTAAAAGAGAGTATAGTGGTAACTTTTGATAAATAATAGACATATAGCATACTCCTAATGTAGCTAAAATAATTGCAATTTTTTGATGTTTACTTAAAGTTTCTTTAAAAATAAATCTTCCAGCAAGAATTAAAAGCAGCGGATTTATAAAGTATCCTAAGCTAGCTTCTAAAACACGGTTACTATTAACTAAAAAGATATACGACATCCAGTTTGCACAATTAAATGTAGCAGCTAAAATAATATAGTATATTGTTTTTTTATTTTTAAAAATCTCAACTAACTCATTTTTTTGTTTTTTTAAAATCACAAAAATAATTAGAAAGAAAAAAGACCAAATTATTCTGTGTGAAACAATCTCTAAAGCTGGAATACTTTTTAGATTTGTCCAGTATAAAGGGAAAAGTCCCCATAATACAAAGGCAGTTAAGGAATACAACATCCCTTTTTGATTATTTTCCATTTAAATCTCCTCGATAATTTTTTATTTTAATAATAGATCCAAAAGCCCTTTTAAATTTGAAATTTCATAGGTCGGTTTAATCTCACCATCTATTGTGATACCCTTTGGATTATATAGACAGGTATCGATTCCAAAGTTTATTCCCCCTCTTATATCTGAGGTTAAACTATCTCCAATCATTAGAATGTTTGAGATATTTTCTATCTGGTTGTTTTCTAAAGCTATTTTAAATATTTCAGGATTTGGTTTTGAAACTCCAACCTCTTCAGAAACTATAATATCATTGAAATATGGAGCTATTAAAGAGTTTCTAATTCTTCCATTTTGAACCTTTGTAAGTCCATTGGTTATAATGAATAGTTTATATTTTCCATATAACTCCTTTATTAAATCTAAACTATCATGAAAAAGAATTGAAGATTTAGAAAGATTGTCCATATATCTATCTGCAAAATCATATGGATCAAAAATATAGTTAAGACGATTGCAATATCTTCTAAATCTCTCTATTTTTAACTCACCTTGAGTTATTTTTCCCTCCTCTAACTCTTTCCATATTTTACTATTTATCTCTTTGTATATTGGCAAATGGTATTCCTTATCATAGTCAATCTCATAACCAATTAAAGTTTTTTCTAAAGCTTCCATTTCCGATGCTTTAAAATCAAATAAAGTATCGTCTGCATCAAAAATTAATGTATTGTATTTCATGATTTCACCCCGTTATTTTTTTCAGCATAATCCTTTGCAAGATTTATACTTAAAGATAAAAGAAACATACTTATTATTGTCCCTTCTCTAACATAGATTGGAAGATCTCCAACCATTGATATTCCCACTGAAATGATAAGAGAAAAAACATCTACTAAATATCTTAATTTCATAAATGAAATTTTAGTCATTTGAGATATTTTTATACACACATTTTCAAGAGGAAAAGTTATTATATTATAATATATAATAATACCTATAGACAACCCACTTATTACTGTTCCACCACTAAAAATTAAAAGCCGTTGAATATATCCAAGAGAGGATAGGCCACTAAAAATATTATATGTAAAATAATTAATAAAACTTCCAAACATAAAAACAGAAACTCCCTGTACCAAATATTTATATTTCTCATTAAATTTAGTTAATATCATATAGATTAGTAAAAATATTATGTTGAAAAATGTCGTTATAGTTCCAACTTTTATGTCACTCATAGTTGCAACAGCTAAGTTCATGGAGTTGTAGCTGCTTACACCTATATTTGCAACAATTCCTAAACTCACTCCAAGAGCTGAAATTATATAAAAAATATAAGATTTTGTAATGTTTAAAATTAACTTCATAGAATACTCTCCTTTTAATTTATGTCTAATTTGTATAAAGTATAATTTATATAGATTCTAGAATAATTACACTATTATTTTAATTGAAATAGCTTTATAATAATATGAAATATTGCACATTATGGAGGAAATTATGAAGAAAATTTCAATGGAAAATATAAATAAAAGTTTAAAATTAAATATTGATAAATATGGGAATATTTTTGGTTCCCTTACCTCTAATATGGAAGTTGAAATTTTTAATCCTGGGGAAAAGATTATTTTTTATAATGCCCCTCTTGAAAAATTGAGATTTATGATTCAAGGGAGAGCCAAGATACTCTTTGTCCATGAGGATGGGAAGCAATCCATAATTCATTTTGTTAAAAAAGGGGAGTATTTAGGAGAACTGAGTTTTTTAGAGATTGAAAAGGACCCTAAGGAGGTTATTTCAATTACAGAATCGATTTTTGTTTCAATTGATATGTCTCTAGCTAAAAAAGAGTTAGTTAAAGACACTCAATTTCTATTTGATTTATCTAAGTTTATTGGAAATAAGATGTTAGAACGAACTTACTTCCACTCTAAAAATCAAAATTATGGACTAAAAAATAGACTAGCTGGATATATTTTAATGTCTCAAAGCAATGAGATATATTTAGAAAAACACACTGAAACAGCGGAATATCTAGGAGTAAGTTATAGACAGCTTCTATATATTTTTAAAGAGTTTTTAGACCAAGGGGTGCTTATAAAACTTAAAAAAGGTTACAAAGTCAATATAAAAAATTTAGAATTATTAGCCAAGGATACAGTTATAGCTTAGGTTGATCTAAATTTTTAAAAGAGATAGAAAAGGCGTCAAAGTTTTCCTTTGACACCAGATTAAATCTATTTTATTTTAAAAATCACTTAAAATAATTGAAGAATCCTTTTGACTAGCCTCTATAAGCTCCTCACTAAATCCAGACTTTGAAAATAGCATATAGTACTCTTTACGAGAGCCGTTTTTCCATTTGACAGATTTAGCTTTCTCTTTAAGTTTATAAAGAACACTCAGTCCCACATGTTTATTTGACCACTTACACTCACCAAATAAAATCTCGTTCTCTCCTAGAGCAACAACATCTATCTCCTCATTTTTATCCCACCATCTCCCAAGATTTTTTATAGGAAATGGAACTTTACTATCCCACATTAAAGTCTCCCTTGAAAGATCCTCATAAACTTTTGAGACCCAAAGGTCGAAAGTAGTTTTAATCTTTTCTAAAGGGTAGGTTAAGTTTTCAATCTCTAAATAACTTTGATACGGATAAACATAGTTAAACCAAAAGTTCAAATAGTTATCCTTTATCTTATAAAGTGCCTTTTTACTATTTTTTATATCCTCAGTTACAGGTATCTCTTTTTCAAGAATATCCAACTCTATAAGTTTAGAGATATATGGAGTTAATCCATTGGATGGAATCTCAAGCTGTGATGAGATAGAGGACATCTTCGTATTTCCAACAGCTATAGATTGTAAAATAGAGAAGTATCTAGATAGATCATTTATCTCCTCTTGAAGTAAAAACTTAGGTTCTGAGTACAAATAGTTATCTCTATCAAAAATATTATGCTCTATGTTCCAAAGAGGAGTTCTCTCTCTATTAAAACTTAAAATATATTTTGGAATCCCCCCAGTGATTGAGTACATCTCAATTAATGAATGATGTGATCTCTCACTAAAAAATTCTGGATAATATTTAAAATCTATTGGTTTTAGTTTTATCTGAGCTGTTCTTCTTCCAAATAGCGGACTATCATAAGCTAAAACCTCAGAGTACATCATAGATATTAGGGACCCGCAAAGAATTATCATAATATTTTTATCCTTTAACTTCTCATCAAAAATTCTTTGGAATATAGATGAAAAACTTTTATTTACCATACAAAGATATTGAAACTCATCAATTACCAAAACAAACTTCTCATCTCCAAGTTTACTTATAAAATAATCAAATAGCGTGTCCCAGTCTTTTATCTCAATTTTTTTTACAAAATCATCATTGAAGTGCTCTCCCAATTGATTTTTAAATCTATTTATTTGAACAGTTTCATTCTGCTTATCTGCAAAAAAATAAAAAGCTTTTTTATCTTTTATAAACTCTTTGATAAGAGTTGTCTTTCCAACTCTTCTTCTTCCGTAGATAACAGTGAAGCTTGAATTTTTTTCAAACTCTCTATTTAAAGTTTTCATCTCTTTTTGTCTATTTACAAAATTCATAATATCACCTCATCTATATTATATAATTTTAATTATAATAATTCAAATTATAATAATCTAAATTATTATACAAGATAATTTTATATTTTCCTAAAAAAATTTATAAAAAATTTAAACTTTTGATATAATAAAAAGGCTCTAAAAATTAAGGAGGTATTAAATGAAAGTACATCATGTTTGCATTGAAACATCTAAGTATGATGAATCAATATTTTTTTACACTAAAGTTTTAAATTTTTCATTAAAAAAAGAAACGTCTAATTTCCATGGAAGAGACTATAACTCTTGGTTAGAATTAGATGGATTTTATATCGAATTACAAACATCTAAAAACAAAGAACGAAAAGAATCTATTCCAAATGACAAAGGACTTGTGCATATCTGTTTTTTTGTAGAAGACATCTTCAAAGAGTTAGAAAGAATAAAATTAATTTATAATAATTTTAAACTAAAAAATAATGAGATTTTGTATAATGTAGAAGGTGGAAATCTTTTTAAATTAATTGCTCCAGAAGGTACAATTATAGAAATTAGAGGTAATCCACTCTTCTAATTTTTCTATTTAAAATTTCAATTAATATCCTTCTCAAATACAAAAATTGTAATCAAAACTAGACATCTAAATTATTATATGAAATATTTATCTAAAAAACGCAAACGTTTGCATAAAGTTGGTTAAAAGGAGAAAATTTATGAAAAATAGTATTAAATTAACTGATTTAAAATTAGAATGGATTAACAAACCTAAACATTCAAAAATTGAAAGTAGTAAAGTCTCTATAATAACAGACCCACAAACAGATTTTTGGCAACGAACTTATTATGGATTTCAAAATAATAATGCTCCAGCTTTATTATCAAAAATTGCAGATAAATATTTTTCATTTGTGGTAAAAACAGAATTTAATTCAAAACAACGGTATGACCAATGCGGAGTTATTATTTATCAAGATTCTGATAACTGGTTTAAGGCTTCAATTGAGTATGAAAATGAAGAGTTTCAAAGACTTGGAAGTGTTGTTACAAATAATGGTTATTCTGATTGGGCAACAACAGATATTCCTGCCATACATAAGTTCATGTATTATCGTCTTAGTCGTCGTGAAAATGATTTTTGTATAGAATCATCTTATGATGGTATTAATTATAAACAAATGAGAATTTTTCATCTATTTTCTGCTAACGAAATAATTAATATAGGTATTTATGCTTGTAGTCCTGAAAATTCAAGCTTTTACGCAGAATTTTCAGGACTTGAATTTGTGGATTGTAAATGGGAGGAACATAAATAATAAATATAGCCAAGTCTTTAAAACTAGACTTTAAAGCTATCTTTAGAGTTTTAATAAAGTAAAATGTAAATTAAATTATTAAAAGCAAAGGTACTTATATAGGAAATCTCCATTTTTTATTGTATCTTCTATATATAAAACTTTAGGAGGTTCTTTATGGAAAATATTGATTTCAATAATATTGAATTTATCATTATTATTCAATGTTCAATTGCAAAAAGAAGATGCAGTGGATTTTACTGCGTTCAATCATTTTATGATAAAAAAGGTACATTTCTAAATTATCCAAAAGATAAAAACATAATGTACCTTTCAATGGAGTGTGGAGGATGCTGCGGAAAAGGTGTTTCTAGTTTAATAGGGCACTTTAATAAAAAAATGGTTGATTTTTATAAAATTCCAAAAGATAAAACTGTAATTCACTTAGCTTCTTGCATGACAAATGATCAACATCATTATGATAGATGTCCTCATATTGAATATATTAAAAACATCATTGTCAAAAAGCATGGTTTTAAAAATGTTGTAGAAGGAACTTATATATCCGTTAAATCAACAAATTTAAGGGATAAAGAAATATATAATAAGTATTAGACTCATTTAGAAATACTCTTTAATTCATCTAAATATATTTCACCTAATTTTTGGTATATTTTTAAAGCTTCAATAACTTTCATTCCTTTATCGTCAGTTATATAATATTGAACGTTTAGTGGATAACCTAGGAATTTTTCTTTAGATACAAGCTTATATTCCAACAGTTCATTCAATTGTTCTAAAAGTATCTTTTGACTAATTCCTTTAATGTCTTTTTGTAATTGTGAAAGTGAAGGATTTTTTCGATAATAAATCTGCCACATAATAACAGTTTTCCATTTGCCTCTTAGAATATCATGAATAAATTCTAAAGGGCATGTATATTCTTTTCTTAGTTTCATGAATATTCTCCTTTTAGTTTATTTATTATTTTACTACATGCAAAAAAAAATTTAAAGTACCCACAAAAAAGTAAGTACTATTCAATTTCTAAAAAGCAAATTATAATAAAATATTATTTTAGTTATAGGAGGTTATTTTTATGAAAAAAGCTTTATTGATTATTGATTTACAAAATGATTATTTTCCACAAGGTAAATTTCCCCTTTGGAATACAGAAGTTACTTTAAACAATATTCTAGAAACTATCAAAATATGTAAAGATAAAAATTATCCGATAGTTCATATTCAACATATTGCTGATCCTAATTTAGGTTTAGCACCATTTTTCATTAAAGATTCAGAGGGAGTTCAAATAGTTCCTGAAATATTAGAGGCTGCACCTAATGCTCCTATAGTTATAAAAACATATGCTGACGGATTTGTAAAAACTAATTTAAATGAAGTTCTAGAAAAGTTAGATGTAGATGAGCTTTTAGTTTGTGGAATGATGACACAAAATTGTGTTACTCATACATCTATTTCAAACAAAAAAACTAAAAATTATAAAACATCTATTTTAATGGATGCATGCACATCTGTATCAGAGCCAATTCATTTAATTGGTTTAGCTGCTACTTTAACTTGGGATGTTTCTTTAATTTCATACAAAGATATTTAATCTATGACTGAAAAAATTTAAGAGTTTTAATAAAATCAAGAGGCTGACCAATAAAGTTAGCCTATTTACTTTTAATCACAATATATAGTGGTTTTACTTCCAACAAAATACAATATGTTGTGGTTAATTTATTTGTTTTTTGCTTTTTGGCCAGCCTCTTTAATTAAAGTTTTTTTGTATTTTTCAAATTATATAGCATTAGTTCTCTAAATTTTTCTTCTAAAATTTTTTTCAAAATCTCTCTTTCTTTAGAAAAAGTTGTAATATCATTTGTTTTAATCATTTCTAAAGTATAAATCAACTTATACTTCTATTAACTTTCTGAATTATTTATATGCTTCCACCAATACCTTTAAACTTCTCCACAAAGGTAGATATTTTCTTGAATACAGTACTTTTTTTAGTTAAGTAGTTAGGATTAAGAGGACTCATCTTAGGTATAATTTCGTTTAATTCAGTTCCATTATCACTAGCCTGTTCTTTTTTTAGTGATGTTAGTATGTATCTTTTAGCTGCATCAGTATTGAGTTTTTCTTCTTTAATTAACTCTTCAACCTCTTTCACTTGTTCCATTTGAGCAAATGAGAAAAATGCCTCTATGATACTAGCTTTATTGTCAAATTTATCTAAATCAGTACTATTGATAAAATCCACTATTAAACTTTCTTTTGCACGATTTCCTGTGCTTGATCTAATTAAACGACGCACATCTCCAATCAATGCATCCTTACTTTTTACTTTTTTATGTTTATCAAAAATCAACTCAAGAATATAGTCTAAATTTATCTCTTGTGACTTTAAAAGATCCACTTCAAAAACGATATCATCCCATTGTAGTGTAGAATCGTCTCCAACTGCCCCCTTCTTCTCTCGACGAAGCCACTCTCGAATATCATTATATGTAGAACGATAATCTTGAATCACTCTTTCTTTAGGCATCTCAATATTTTTCATACTCTCTATATCTTCATCACTTACATAATACATAGCTTTGAACTCTTCAACCATTTTAGAATCATCCATATCAAGAGCTTGTAAAGCTTTCAACCTTGTAAATTCATCATAATTTTGTAATATGTTCTCAACTCTTAAATACTCACCAAATAGTTTAGCAAAATCCTTTTTATCTCTCTCAGTAGCGATATCATCAACATTAGGGAAACGAGAATTCAATTCTCTAACTATCTCTATATATCCACGACGAGCTGCACCTGTACTAATATCAGCGAACCCTTCCATGTACTCTTTATAACTTTTTTCTAGAACCACATTCTTTGTATTCTTATCGCCAAATAAAGTTATAGCATCTATTGTTGCCTGTTCTAAATCTCTAAATGTAACTATATTTCCAAAATTCTTTGTAGAATCGTAGATACGGTTTGTTCTTGAGAATGCTTGTATTAATCCATGATAACGTAAGTTCTTATCAACAAACAAGGTATTTAATGTTGGAGCATCAAATCCTGTTAAAAACATTCCAACTACAATCAATAAATCAATTTCTTGCTTTCTCACTCTATTAGCAAGATCACGATAATAGTTTTGAAATTCTTTACTATCAATTCCAAAGTTTGTTTTAAACATGGTATTATAGTCATTAATTGCAGAGTTTAGAAACTCCTTTGCACTTTGATTCATTGCTGAAGGTTCAAAAGTTTCATCAAGAATTTCCCCGATAGAGTTTTGTTCTTCATTAGCTGCAAAAGAGAAGATAGTTGCAATTTTTAAAGGTTTCTCACTATTCTTTTGTAAATTTGTTAATGTTTCATAATAAAGTTTTGCTGCATCAACGCTACTTACAGTAAACATTGCATTAAATCCTTTTTCACCATTATATGTTCGATGAGTTTTTACTTTGAAGTTATTCAAAATATATTGAGATATCTCTTTGATTCTTTCTGGATGTAAAAAGGCTATCTTTGCTTCTGCTGAAGTTAGTTTATCCTCATCTTGTTCCATCTCAAGAGATTTAAACTTAGGACGTACATCATTATAATCAACTTTAAATTTAAGAACTTTCTCATCTCTAATTGCATCAGTTATAACATACGAGTGTAACTCTGTACCAAATACACTTGCAGTAGTTTCAGAACCTAAAGCATTTTCTGTAAATATTGGTGTTCCAGTAAATCCAAATTGATAATATTTCTTAAATTTCTTAGCAATATTTTTTTGAGCTTCACCAAATTGTGAACGATGAGCTTCGTCAAAAATAAAGACAACTTGTTTATTATATATTGGTAAATCTGCTTCAGTTTTGATTAGGTTATTTAACTTTTGAATAGTAGTTACAATGATTTTATTGTCATCTTTCTCAACGTTTTTTTTAAGTCCAGCAGTATTTTCAGATCCATTAACACTATCTGGAGAAAAACGTTGATACTCTTTCATTGTTTGATAATCTAAATCTTTTCTATCTACAACAAAGAATACCTTATCTATAAAATCTAACTCTGTAGCTAAACGTGCAGCTTTAAAACTTGTTAAAGTTTTTCCTGATCCTGTGGTATGCCAGATATACCCCCCACTTTCAAGAGTCTTCCACTTTTTAGCTAAATACGAACTTTTTATCTTCCACAAGATTCTTTCTGTTGCAGCTATTTGGTAAGGTCTCATAATTAGTAGTATGTTATTTGAATCAAAAACAGAGTAGTGTAGTAGTATATCTAATAGCGTATTCTTTTGAAAAAACGTTGCAGTAAAATCTTTTAAATCTCTAATCAGAGTGTTATCAGATTTTGCCCAGTTCATAGTAAAGTCAAAACTATTTTTATCTCTCTTTGTAGTATTAGCAAAGTATCTTGTATCTGTACCATTTGAAATTACACAAATCTGAAGATATTTAAATAAAGAGTTATCAGCATTAAAGCTCTCTTTAGTATATCTATTAACCTGATTAAATGCTTCACGAATAGCAATTCCACGTTTCTTTAGTTCCACTTGAATTAAAGGTAATCCATTAACTAAAATTGTTACATCATAACGATTACTTTGAGTTCCTTTTTGTTCAAACTGTGAAATAACCTGCAATTTATTTCTACTCATATTTTTCTTATCAACAAGGTAAATATTTTTAATTCGACCATCATCAAAGGTAAAATCATAAATATAATCATCATGAATTTTACGAGTTTTATCTATATAGTTATCACTCGGTTTATCTAAATACTCCTCACAAAATCTTCTCCATTCAGAGTCTAGAAATTTGATTTCATTAAGAGTTTCTAGTTGTATTCTAATATTTTTTAACATCTCTTTTGTATTAATAAGCTTAGGTAAGTATTCATAACCTTGATTTTGTAAATCTTTTATAAGTTCAGCTTCTAATTGAGCTTCAGTTTGATAACTTACACCTTGTTGAGCTATTTTGTCATATTTATCTAAAACTATAAAATTATTAGTTTCTGTAATTGGTTTATAGTCAGCCATAAATTCCCCTTTGTTTTAGTTGATTTCGCTTTCAATAGCAACATCTTTTCCACTAAAAGCCATTCCTATTTTTATTACCTTTGATACCCCATTATTTTTCATAGATATATCGTATTTTTTCTCATCTATTTGAGCTAAAGCCTCTTTTGCTTTTTCTCCAATACTATTTTTATCCCCTATTTTAAACTCAAAAATTAGTCCAAAGTTCTTCTTATCTTTAGGCTCTAAAGCGATATCATATCTTCCATAACCACTCTCTCTATTAGAAGTTATTATATATTTATCACCTAGCGTTAAAAGAAGTCCAAGCATAAAATGATGATAATACTTCTCGCTATCTCCAGCATCGTGATAACTCACTGCTGATAGATACATTCTCTTAAATTTATTTACAAATGAATTTAATTCACCTAAAAATAAATCCTCTATCATAGTTCCATAAAAATGAACGTCCCCTTTTGTATAACTCTCTATAAAACTTTGTCTAAAGAAGCTTTTAATCTCTACATTAGGTATTTTTAAAGAGTATGATTTAAGCTCGGTTATCGGAGATATTCTCATTTTTTCATATGTTAAATATCCTGAGAATAACATTAAAGACCAAATAGTGTTTGTATTATTTAAATCATCAAAGATTATATTTTCTGAGATAGTTTCCCAAATTACCTCTCCTTTAAATATCATCTCCAACTCTTCAAATACTTTTTTATCATTTTTATCTAATAACTGTTTAATCAAAGCGTTATCACTTGTATTTATCCAGTAAGCCCCTAGTACATTTTTATTTATAAAATTAATCAATGACCAAGGGTTATATACAAGTTTACCTCCAAATGTATATCCGTTATACCATCTTTTAACACCTTCTAATTCATAATCCAATCCATAGTATTTTAAAGCTTCCTCTACTTCCTCTGTTGTTAAACCGAAATAGTTAAAATCACTATCTAAGATTGTAGATACACTAAGATTATTAAGTTCTGAAAATATACTTTCTTTTGCTACTCTTAATATACAAGTAAGAACTGAAAACTCTAAATATGGATTGCCTTTTAGAGCTGCACTTAGAAAATTACGAAAGAAGAATATAGCGTCATCATAATAGCCTTGAGAGTGAGCAGTTACTAAAGGGGTATCATATTCATCTATTAAAATGATTACCTTTTTTCCATAAAATTTAAAAAGGTATTTAGATAGATTTTTTAATGCTCCCACAAAATCTCCCGTTTCATTTAAAAACTCTATCCTATCAAAATCTATTTTTTCACTCTCATCTAATTTTTCTCTGATGTATCTTTTTGTATTAAATATATCTTTTAGCAATTTTTTTATCTCTTCAAAACACTCTACCCAATTACTAACTTTTATATCTTTTAAGCTGACATATATAACTGGGTATTCGCCTTGATACATCATTTTGTCTGTATTTGAAATATCTAGCCCATTAAATAAATTTCTATTAGCTTCTTTGTCTTCTATATTAAAGAAATAGTTAAGCATCGACATATTTAAAGTTTTTCCAAATCTTCTTGGCCTAGGTAGTAGTGTAACTTTAGATTTTTTGTTAAGTAACTCATCTATCATCATTGACTTATCCACAAAATAATAGTTATTTTCTATTATCTCTTTGAAATTATCTATACCAACTGGTAACTTTTTCTTAACCATCTTTTTTCACCTCACTTTATTTATTAAAAACTATAAAATTATTCGTTTCTGTAATTGGTCTATAGTCAGCCATAAATTTCCTTTGTTTTAGTCGTTATATTCTAATTCTAAACTTAACTTTTCTCTTTCTAGCTCTTCTATCAATTCCTCTTCTGTTGGGAAGTAAAATTGATATTTAGATGCAAAGATATTTTTACTATCATCTAGTAATGTGTACTTAACCATTGAATCATTTTTATCTGAACAAAGAAGCAATCCTATAATTGGATTATCACCTTCTAAACGTATCTCTTTTTCATAATAACGTACGTAAAAATCCATTTGTCCTATATCTCTATGAGTTAATTTTCCCATTTTTAAATCAATCAAAACAAAACATTTTAAGATATAGTTATAGAAAACTAAGTCAATATAATAGTTATCGCCATCTATATTAATTCTTTTTTATCTCCCAACAAAAGAAAACCCCTTTCCTAACTCAAAAAGAAAAAGCTGTAGTTTATCCATAAGGGCAGATTCTAAATCACTTTCTACAGATATTGTGTAATCTCCTTTTCCTAAAAACTCAAAACCCATAGGACTTTTTATAATATCGTGAGCTGTTTCTACTTTTTGTCCAACTACTGAAAGTTCTTTTACTGCAACAGGATCTTTACTCATCTTAATTCTTTCGTATAGCAGAGAGCTTATCTGTCTATCTAATTCTCTTGATGACCAGTTATTTTCCATTGTTTCAATCATATAGAAATTACGAATATCATCATTTTTTAATTTCATCAGAAGTCTATAGTGTGTCCAACTCAATTCTCCACGCACTGAGTGGAGAATTGGAAATGTTAAATAAAATTGTTTCATATACCAAAGATTTTGTTTTGAATAGCCTTTTCCAAACTCTTCTGTTAGTTTTTCAGAGATAGATTGGATTACATATTTTCCATATTCAGCTCGATTTTCCCCTCTTTGCTCTTCTTCAACAATCTCTTTACCAATTCCAATAACTTTCTATCATAACAGTATTTACAACTTTAAATGCTTTAGCACGACCGTTTTCTAAAATATTTTTTACTCTAACATATAGATTTTCTACTAATTCTAATTTATCTATTTTTTCATTTCCCATACTATTTCTCCAACTTTTTAAATGTAAGTAGTTTATCTCTATAGTATTCATACTGCTGTTTTCTTGCTTCTATCTCTGCTGGTAACCCCTCTTTAATATCATTCACAAGAGTGTCAAATCTATCCAGAATATCAACGATACGTTGTTGCTCTTCAAGAGAAGGGATAGGGACTAAAATTTTAGATAGTTTTGGTCCTGTTGTTGTTGCTCTTGTAGTAAATGAAGCATATCTAATGATTGTCTTTCTAGCTTCATTTGTTGAAAAATAATATGCTGAAAATTTAGGTAATAGCAAATCAGTAATAGGTCTTGCTCTCAGTACAAAGCCACTAAATACACAATTTGGAATATCTTCTATTAAAGTACACGACATTCCTATATCTTCTTTTGTTTCTGATGTTCTAGTAAAAAAAACATCTCCTTTTTTTGCACTATATCTTTCAATTTCATCAGAATTTACATCTACTAACCCTGAAAATTTCTCGTTTGTTAACCATCGATTTTTATAAACATCAGTAAAATTTATAATAGGTTGTCCATGACCAAAAGCATCTTTTTCTTTATTTAATCCATTTTTTATTTCAAATAGTTCACCAACTGATAAATATTTAATGGATTTATCTTTAAAATCAAAAAGTGAATTATGATAATATTCATACTGCTGTTTTCTCATTGTAAGCTCTGTTGTAAGCTCTGTTGTAAGCTCTGTAAATGTATCTAAAATACGCACAATTTCCTCTTGTACTGGTAATGGTGGTATAGGAATAACTATTTCTTTAACAATTTGTGCATTTATATTTGTTTGACTTCCTTGTCCCAGAGATTTTATGTATTCATATTTGCTCCATAAAAAATAAAATACATACCTATATAATGCTTGATTAGTGTCTACATCTATATTACAACACGCTTGATTTGTAGTCATTGGAATTTTATTTATTCCAACTTTCCCAACTGTAGCACCATACATTGCAATAATAACACAATTCTTGGGAATCCATTTAGCTGACGAATTATCTAAGCCTTGTTGTGTTATTTTGATCCCAGTATCTGGTATATCACCAAAATCGATCTCTTGAGTTCTTAACCATGGAATATCTCCACCATAATAACTATTAATATCTGTTTTTGGAGTTCCACCTGAAGTTATTTTTTTACTTATATCTTTTATTTTTTTATACTCCACCCCGTCAGGACATAATTCATCTATTAGTTGCTCTAACTTATTCATCTTAGACCTCCTCTGTAGTATATTCGCTGTAGCCTTCATAGTAGTAACTAACGTCAATACCTTTCATAAATAGAGTACGGTCATCTATTTCAGTTGTAAGAGCCTGCTTTAAAAGATATTTAATCTCAATATCTTTAATAACACTTCTCTCCATAGCTGATAGATATTCATCTTTATCTACTAAATTCCAATCAATTACTTGTTTAATATTTTCTTTTAATATTAAATCAAGCCATATACGAGTTGCTCTTCCATTCCCTTCACGGAAAGGATGAGCAATATTCATCTCTACATATTTCTCAATAATCTCTTCAAATGTTGTTTGTGGCATAGTATCTATATATTTTAACGAGTGCTCAAGATACATTAGTGGTGCAAAACGAAAGTTATTTTTAGCTATATTAACCGTTCTAATTTTCCCAGCAAAATCATAGATATCTTGGAATAGATATTTGTGGATATATTGAAGCCCTTCAAAAGTTCCTATCTGAACCGCTTTAATATCTCCAGAGTCAAAAAGTTGCTTAGCTTTTTGTTTGCTGATTTTCTCTTCCACTTTTGAAAGCTCTATCTGGCTAGTAATATGCAGTTTATTTTCTAAAATCATATTACTCCACCTCAATCTCTGCAACTATCTTATCTATTTCAATACGAAGCCTGTCTATATTGCTTACCGTCTTTTCAATTTTAGCATTTAGTTCTGTTATATCTATAACCTCTCTTGTATCTTTTGCTTCTACATAAGTGTTTACAGAAAGATTGTAATCCTCTTCAGCTATTTTAGAGTTATCAACAGATTTTGAAACATGGTCAATATCCTCTTTAGTATCAAATATTCTCAGAATCTCTTCAATATGCTCATCTGTTAAGATGTTATTATTTGTTTCTTTCTTGAAGAAATCCTCTCCACTAGCATCTATAAATTGAGTTTTAGAATCTTTTTTACTCTTAGAAAGAATTAAAATATTAACAGCTATTGAAGTTCCAAAGAAAAGATTAGGTGCTAACGATATAACTGTCTCAACAAAGTTATTTTCAATTAGATACTTTCTAATTTTCTGCTCTGCTCCACCACGATAGAATATTCCAGGGAAACAAACTATAGCAGCACGACCTTTACTAGAAAGATAATTTAAACAGTGAAGAACAAAAGCAAAGTCTGCTTTAGATTTAGGTGCTAATACTCCAGCAGGGGCAAAACGCTCATCATTGATAAGAGTTGGGTCATCACTACCAATCCAATTAACTGAATATGGAGGATTTGATACAATAGCATCAAATGGTTTTTCATCTCCAAAATGTGGATCTAAAAGAGTATTTCCTAATGCTATATCAAACTTATCGTAGTTTACATTGTGTAAAAACATATTCATACGAGCAAGGTTATACGTTGTGTGATTAATCTCTTGTCCATAGAAACCATCTTCAATAATATGGTCATCAAATTGCTTCTTAGCTTGTAGCAATAGTGAACCTGATCCAGCAGCAGGGTCATAAATTTTATTTATTGTGCTTTGGTTATGTGTTGCTAATTTTGCAATAAGCTTAGATACACTTTGAGGTGTAAAGAACTCTCCACCAGATTTACCTGCATTGGCTGCATAGTTAGATATTAAAAACTCATATGCATCACCAAATAGATCTATATGATTGTCTTCAAACTCTCCAAAGTTAAGACCTTCAACACCTTTAATAACAGCAGCTAAACGACTATTTTTATCTTTAACTGTATTTCCTAATCTATTACTTGTAGTATCAAAATCAGCAAACAATCCTTTTATATCAGATTCAGAAGGATAACCATTAGCAGAACTTTCAATAGCTGAAAATATTGCTGCTAAATCTGTATTTAAACTTTCATTACTGTTTGCATTTTTAGCAATGTTAATGAACAGTTGGCTTGGATAGATAAAATATCCCTTTGTTTTTATTGCGTCCTCTTTAATATCCTCTGTTATAACATCATCACTTAAATCTGCATATTTAAAGCTATCATCTCCAGCTTCAATATAATTAGAAAAGTTCTCACTAATAAATCTATAAAATAACGTTCCTAAAACGTATTGCTTAAAATCCCATCCATCTATTGAACCACGGACATCATTAGCTATTTTCCAAATCTGTGATTGCAATTCAGCTCTTTGTGCTATACTCGACATTTTTCTTCCTCCAATTTATATACAGTAATTTTATAATCTAATAATAATATAAAATTACTTCCTTTTATTATAATTTATTATATCATATGCAACTTAAAAATCACATACTGAAGACCTCTTCTAATAAAATTTGTATTAAAAAAGCTGTCAATAATGACAGCTTAAAATAGAATTAATTTATTCTAATTTCCATTCACCAAATTTTTCCCATTTTTCATTTCTATTTTCATGAACTACAATTTTTCTATTTTCTCCTAATTGTTTTATTAATTCATTAATGTAAACAAAGGTATTTTCATAGTCTTCTATCTCTTTAAATAATAAAACTTCCTCTTTTTCTAATAAACATACTCTATACATTATCTACCTGCCTTTTTTATTTTATATTCCCTATATAACACATTTAAAGAATTTTTTTTAATTTGTCTATTATTTTTATTATACCATATACTTTTTGACTATTACTGCATCTAGTATTATAGCTTACTAAGACTAAACTTAAATTAGTAGTATTTAACTTTAAATACTTTAAAAAATATATAACTCCTGCTTTAACATTTACTAAAATCTTAAATAGATTTACTTAATATTTTATCTTTTTTATACATAAGCTACACTGTAACAGTTCTTCCATTCTATTGATGCTACGTTATGATTAAAACCCTTTTCAACTTTCACAGTAGAAATTACCAGCAATATACTAATCTCATATTCACTTAAAAATATCACAATATCTTCGTAGATAAACTGAGCATTTTCTGAATTAAAAATATTTTCAAAAATAAACTTTTAAAAAAATACTCCTTTGGAAAAATATATATAAATTGCAAGTACAATAGTTAAATAATAGTACTTCTCCATTAGATTAAATCTTTCTTTGAAAAGTTAAGTAATTTTATGCTATTTATTTAAAGTATTAAAATCTTCATTTTTTGAAAAAATAGGAAGAATAAACAATTCAGAAAAATACAAAGAAATTGATCATTAACCTTGTATAAATACTCAACAAAAGTCACCAGAGTGCACGCTTAATAGTTTCTAGTTTTTGCCAAGGCAAATTTCTAGAAACTGCGTGTCTTAATGATAGGTTTGACCTTTCAGGTGTCTTCGACTTTTTTAGGAGGTGAAATCATGGCAAATTATCATTTGAATATATCTTATGGTACAATTGGAAAAGGTGGACCACATATTGACTATATTTTAGGACAAAATAAATATGCTAATAAACAAAATGAAATTAAATATACTAATCACAATTTGCCTAATTGGTGCAAATCTCCTAAAGAATTTTGGGTAGCTGGTGATGATAAAGAAAGAATAAATGGTACAGTGTATAAAGAGATTAGAATATCTCTTCCTAATGAACTATCTCACGAGAAGAATATTGAGCTTTTAAATGAGTTTATAGATACTATTCTAGAGGGAAAATATCACTATTCTGTATCTATTCATAGTAAAGAAAGTTCATACAAAAAAGAGATTTTAAATACTCATGCTCATATAATGTTTTCTCCAAGAGAACTTGATGGAATTGAGCGAAATAAAGATATTTTTTTTAAAAGAGCTAATGCTAAATCTCCAGAACATGGAGGTTGTAAGAAAAATACAAGTTGGAATAATATAGAAAAGTTATTAGAGATAAGAAAACTTTGGGAAGATATACAAAATAAATATTTAGAAAATGAAAAAAGTAATGAGAGAGTTTCATGTGAAACTTTAGAGAAACAAAGAGAGATTGCTTTAGAAAAAGGAGATATTTTTTTAGCTAAATCTTTAGATAGAGACCCCGTTCAAATAGATGGTTATCTATTAAAAAAATCTAAAGATAAATTAAATAAAATGGATAAAGATAAAATAGAATATTTTAAAATAATTAGAGAAATAAAAGAATTAAAAGATGAAATTCTAAAATTAGAAAGATTAGAAGCTGAAAAATCTTTGAAAAAAGACACAATAAAAGAGATTGATTTAGAGTTAAATACTTTTAACGATAGTAAATACCAAGATATTTTAGACACTCATGAGAAGTTAGAAGGAATTAATATGCAGATCTTAAAAGTTGAACATGAGCTTTTAAGTAGTTTTAATATGGAGAAAAATAGATTAGATTCTTTAAATCTATTATTGAAAAATTTAAACAATGATAAACTTAATTTAGAAAAGTATTTGGATCAATTTGAAGAAACAATACAAGAGAATGAGTTTAAAGTTTATGCAGAAGAAAAATTAAAAAATAGTTTCAATACTATGTTTAATATATTTAATCAAAGTAACTATGAAATAAAAAAAGCTGAGAAGATCTTAAAAAATATTCCAAGACAGTTGGAAAACTTAGAAACTACAAGTTTAAATATTCTGACTAAAGGTGAGTACTCTAAGTTAAAGAGAGAATTAGATTCTAATGAATTAAACTTAATGATATATAAATCTGGTTATAAGTATAAAGATGGTAGCGAGAAGAAGTTAAATTTCTTTAAAAAAGAGATTGAGAGATTAAGCGAATCGAATAAAATTATTCTATCTCAAATTAAGAAGATAAAAAGCGATTATTCCACTCCTGAAATGAAAAATAAAAAGATTAGAATTGAAAAAAGTATAGAGTCAAAATTGCTAAAAGAAAAAGAGTTGCAAGAATCTATCCTGTTGGATAGACAAATAACAGCTCTTATCCTTCGTAAAAAGCTCGTTAAGGTGGATAATAACGTTTTCGAGCACTATTTATCTAAAGTCGAGTCAGAACGCTTTAAATCGCATTTAAAAGCCTCGAAGTCATCTGAGATTTATAATTATTTTAAAAATATGAAATTTGAAGATATAGAACGACTAGCTTTAAATAGTTTAAGTAAGGGAAGATACTTTAAAGCTATGAAAGAATATGAAGTTTTAGATAAGAAAAGAATTGAGTTACAAATAAAAAGAGATTCATACTCAACTCTATCTAAAAAGTTATTACATTTAGGGGCTTTGTCTAGAGTGAATAAAGAACTTAAAAATGTTAATGCGTCTCTTTTAAAATTAGAAAAAGAGTTTAAAGAGATTCAAAGATCAATTGGTGATAAAAAATTTCATGAAGAAATATCTAAAATTAATAATTTAAGAAATAATATTGCTGATAGGTACTCTAAACAGAGTGATATGTTCAAAGAGAAATCTAAGCTTAATGAATTTTTTATTAAAGAGACAAATAAGCTAAAAAGAGATTTAGATTCTGAAAAAGATATATCTAATAGATTTACTAAAGCATCTTTAAAAACAAATTATATTAATTTAAGAGGAAAAATCTTAGGTAACTATTTAGTTGATTTTGAAATAGAGAAAAAGAAAAGAAAAAGTTTTGAAATGGATTTTTAAAATATATAAAAAATAAAACACAGGAGGCTATATGTTTAAATTAAAAAAAGGAGATCTTATTGGATATTATTCCCCATCTGCTCCAGCTACTTTTTTTGCACCTACACGATATAAAAGAGCTCAAATTTTTTTAGAAAGTAAAGGATTCAAATTAATTTCTGGAAATCTTTCAGGAAAAAGTCAAGGCTATAGATCTGGAAGTATTGTTGAAAGAGCCAATGAACTAAATACTCTTATTGAAAATAAAGAGGTTAAATGCATAATGTCAACTATTGGTGGAAGTAATTCAAACTCTATTTTGCCTTATTTAAATTTTGAGGAAATTAAAAAAAATCCAAAAATATTTATAGGATACTCTGATGTAACTGCAATTCTATTGGGTATATATGCCAAAACAGGTATTATAACTTTTTATGGTCCCGCTCTTGTGGCAAGCTTTGGAGAGTTCCCACCATTAGTCGAAGAAACTTTCTCATACTTTTCAGATATTTTAATGAATAACTTAAATCTACCTTATACATTTAAAACTCCTGACAAATATACTGATATGTTTATAAATTGGGAGGATCAAAATACCTCTAAAACTACTTACGAGAACAAATTAGTTACTGTTACTCCAGGGAAAGTTTCAGGACGATTAATAGGTGGAAATCTAAATACAATGTATGGAATTTGGGGAAGCGAATATATGCCTGAAATTAAAAAAGGGGATATTCTTTTCATTGAGGACTCTTTAAAATCTGCTGCTGATATAGAACGAAGTTTTTCCTTTTTAAAGCTTAATAAAGTTTTTGAAAAAGTCAGTGGAATTATTTTAGGTAAACACGAGCTTTTCAATGATCAAAACAGCGGAAAAAAACCTTATGAAATTTTGCTAGAGGTTCTTGGAGATACAAAGATTCCTTTTTTAGCTGAGTTCGACTGTTGTCACACTCATCCTATGATAACTCTTCCTATTGGAGGAGAAGTTGAACTGGATTCTACAAACAAAAAAGTAACACTTTTGAAGTTTTAAAAAATTTATAACTTTTAAAACTTTTTTATAAAATCTATGGTCCAAGTATTATAAAAAGTGTTAAAAGTAAAATAATTTTAATCCCCCCATTGAAGCCTCTCCCCCCCAGAGGCTTCTTTATTTTTTTATAATAGTAAAAATAAAATGAGGAAAATATTTTTCTCATTTTTTATCTGATTATTGCTGAATTCCAGGGTACGCCCAGATTCCAGATGTTCTAATTAAATCTCTATAGATAACTAATTTTTCAGCTTCAGAAACTTTTTGCGCTTCCTCTAAAGATGGATAATCTAAGTAAACTAAGTTTGAGTACTCAACATTTAATCCCTTTAAGTTAGCAGCCTCTTGGAACACACTTAGCCCTCTTCTAATATGGCTTGCACTACTTATAAGAGTTACCTTCTCAGGTTTTAAAGTTGCTAAAATCTCAGTTGAATAGATAGCATTTCCAACAGTATCTTTAGCTAAGTCATCCATATAGATCTGTTTAGCTGGAACTCCCTTTGAAACTAACCAGTTTCTCATTAGGAAAGCCTCTGTAACTCCACCCTTTTGAACTCCTCCTGAAACAATTATTGGTGACTTTGGATTTTTCTTGTATAACTCATACCCCTTCTTTAATCTCTCAACTAAAGTCGGTTTCATAACTCCACCCTCACCTAAAGCATATCCTAAAATTACAATGGCATGGTTCCCATTAACTTTGAAAGCCTCTGTGTTTAACTTTGCCTTTGAAAAGTTATCAGCCATAGCAAACTTCTCTAAGTATGATTGAGTTTTTTCTGGATGATTCTTTTTTAGAACCTCAATTGTTTCGTTAAATGTTTTCATATCCCCCATCTGTTTAGAGTACCCTGCAAGAAGAATTCCAGCCTCAAAATTATCTGGATACATAACTAAAATATCTCTATATGTTTGAAGAGCTTCTGGTGTTTTCTTTTGAATTATTTGAGTTGATGCAATACCAAATCTTAAATCTGTTCTGTAAGGACTAAGAGCACTAGCTTCTGCAAATGAGTTTTCAACTACATCGTATTTCCCCTTTAATGTAATCCCTTTGAAGAACTCCTTTTCAGCTTTACTTAAATCTCCACCATGCCAATAGTAGTGGATCCCTGTTTGTGTCAACTGAGCAATCTTCTCTTGATCATTTGAACTTGGGTACTTACTTGTTGAGCTACACCCTGTTAACATAATAAACCCTAATACCGCTGATAAAACTTTAATCTTTTTATTCATCTCTCCTCCTTAAAAAATCCCCTGGGGGTATATTAAAATATTTTTTAAATACAGTGCAAAAATGTTTATAGTCAGAAAATCCAACCATCTCAGAGATCTCATAGAGTTTATATATCTCCTCTTTTAAAAGCAAAATACTTTTAGAGACTCTATGTTTATTTAAAATATCTAAAAATGTTTCATCTGTCTCTTCCTTAATTTTTCTACTCAGATAGCTTGCGCTTACATCTAGCTCTAAAGCAATCTCTTTTATACTCAGCTTTGTTACATATCTATCTAAAATTATCTGAACTGTTTTTCTAACAAAAATATTGTACTCCTCACTCAGATATCTACTTATGGAATCACTTTCACTTTTATAAAAATTATTTCTAAATTTTTCAATTGTCTCTAAAAGAATATCCTCATCTAAAGGTTTCAGTATATAATCTAAAACTCCAAGTTGAATCCCTTTTTTTGCATATTCAAACTCACTATAGCTACTTAAAATTATAGCTTTAAATTGAAACCCCTCTTCCATGGCCTGCTCAATCATTTCCAGTCCATCTAGTATCGGCATCTTTATATCTGTTATCACAAGGTCAGGATTTAAAGTTTTTATGAGCTCCAATCCCTCTTTACCATTTTTCCCCTGCCCAACTATTTTACAATTTAATAGATCCCAAGAAATACTTTCTATCAGACCCTCTCTTATTATCTTTTCATCCTCTACAACTAAAACTTTTATCATTCTTACTCCATATCCTAAGGTAAAACTATTTTCACAAGAGTTCCTCTTCCCTTTCTACTCAAAATTTTTACCCCGTATTTCTCTCCATAGTGTAACTTTATTCTTCTGTTTACATTATATAGCCCTATGTGGTTAGTCACATTATCTTTTTTCAAATTTTTTCTTATCTCCATTAACTCATCTTTAGAAAGTCCATCTCCATCATCTAAAAAGTAGATAACTAGTCTTCCTTTTTGTAACTTTCCTCTTATATCTATATGAAGTTTATCCTTTGAAGAGAACCCATATTTTATTGAGTTTTCAACTATTGGTTGAAATATAAGTTTAGGTGTTTTTTGATTATTTAAATTACTCTCTATATCTATGGTGTAGGAGAAATCCTCTCCAAATCTATATTTTTGAATCTCTAAATAGCTCTCTATAAACTTTATATTTTCATCTAATGAAACGATAGTCTTTCTATTATCAATACTGAATCTAAGAATAGATGAGATATTTAAAATAATTTTATTGCTCATTTTCACATCTTTTTTTATGGTGTACTTTAACATCTCCAGTGTATTAAATAGAAAATGAGGATTAAATTGACTCTCCAACTGTTTAATCTCTAAATTGATGTTGTTTTCAAACTCTCTTTTATTTATCTCAATAAGATTTTTTATATCTAGTAACATCTTATTGTAAGAGGTCGCTATAATTCTAAGCTCATCATTGGTTTCCACCTCTAAAAAGTTATTTAGCTCCCCTTTTCCAGTACTTTTTATAGCACCGATTATCTTATCAATCACAGCTAGTTTTTTATTGATAAAATAGTTTATTGTCAAAAATATGCACGTAATTAAGAATATAAAAATCGTTATAAAATAAACAATCTGCTCAAAAATTTTAACTAACATAAAATCTAAATCTCTGTAGATATAGATATACAGTTTAGAATTATATACTCCTGATTTAAAAAAAATATTTTTCTTATTAACTGGCAGCTTCACTCTATTTAGATTATCTGAGTAGTTATTTGTATTTCTCTTTAAAATATATCCATTTTTATCTGTAAAAATATAGTTGCCGTTGATCTCAATTTTTTTAAAAATATCCTCAATTTCTGAATCTGAAACATAAAAAAGGATGTAGTTGTAACTTTTATCCGCTAAATTTTTAACTTTGCTACCCATTGTCAATATGGTTTTTTTCTCATTTAGAAATCTCATCTCTTCAGACTCTAAAATTATCCCCTCACTATTTTTCAGTTTTTTTAAAATCCCCCAATTGGGATTTAAACTGCTTCCCCTAACAAGAGGGCTGCTTTCAATAGTTGGTTTAAAATTTTTATCTAAAACTATGAAATTTCCTTTTAAATCAAACTCGTTTTTTATCTTATAAATATTTTCAAAATCTAAACTCCTATTTTTTAACTCTTTCAGCGCTAAATCATATTTAGATAGCAACTCATCCAAACTCTTTTGGATAAAGTTAAACTCCTTTTGACTCTCCTTTTTTATAGCTGAATATTGTAGAGAGTAGATCACAACATACCCAATTAGAGACAGGAAAATAATAGGAAATATAAAATAAAGTATCAGAAAATCTTTTATCTGTTTTTTTAAACTCACAAATTTATTTTGAGACATGGTTATTTTCCTTTAATAGGTTATCAAAGTTTTCAATCCAAAGAGATCTATTTTTTTCTATCTCAAACTGGTTTGGATCTATGAAAACCCTATTTTTTAATGTATTTAATTTTCTACTGAAAAATATATCATCTCTAACACTTCTTCTATTCAACGAAATGTTGGAAAAAAGTTGAGTGTCATAGCTACTTAAAAATTTTGTAAAAGCCTCTTTGCAAGAGTTTTTGTTTAAAACATAGACTCCGTCACTTTCAGCTAGCACACCCTCTTTCATATATACAATCTCTAAACTACTGTTTTTTCCCATAGCTTTTATCGCTGCAACTTCATGAGTTAACCCCACTATACTCTTTCCATTTACAACTTTTTCCACCACATCTTGAGAGGATTCTAAGTATATATTATCTGTATTTTTTAATAATTTTTTTATAAAGCTCCAAGGTTCATCCATTACATATAAAATATTTACTAAATGTTCAAAAGATGAGGACGACACCTTTGGGTTTGAATAAGCTATTCTCCCTTTTAGTCTAGGATCTAAAAGATCCTTGTACCCTTCAATAACAATATCTTTTTTTATATTTTTATTCACCAACAAGACATTTGGAATTATTGAAAAAGAGTATGACTCTTTTATAATGTGATTTAATGGAGCTACAGAAAGAGTTGTTCCACCAAAAAATACGTCAGGATAGTCTTGCTTTTGTTGCTTTAAAACTTTATTGACCAACTCCCCTGTTCCTCCAATCTCCACTTCAACCTTGCAATTATAATTCGATTCGAACTCTTTGATTAGGGGGTATAAAGTTTCTATCGAATGTGAAGAGTAAACTTTTATTGAGTTAGAGTAAGCGTATTGTATAACAATAATAAAGAAAATAATCAACTTCTTCACTGTAACCCTCCATTAAATAACATATATTAATTTTAATGTATTTATTGACTGATTTCAATACTTAAAAATATTATTTTATACTAAAAAATGAACTAGGATAAAATACCCTAGTTCATTTTCAAATTTTTTATTTTTTGCTCTTCAGTATCTTAATTTTTAATCTTTCCATTCTCGTAATAGCTTTCAATAATTCTATCTGCTTCTCCAACTTTACAAAACATTTCAGTTTTTAGTTGTCCATTTTCATAATATATTTTAACAACTCCATCCTCTATATCATCCTTATAAAATGCTTCTGTTCTCAATTGACCATTCTCATAATAATCCTTTGCAATACCATTTAACTTTCCATCTTTATATGTGAACTCCCCATATACTTTACCGTTTTTATAATATATTTTAGTCACTCCATTTAATTCTCCACTCTTATATACTCTTTCACTTTGAAGTTCTCCACTTTCAAAATAATCTTTAACAATCCCATTATCTTTTCCTTTTTCATAGATTAACTCAGTTTTTAATTGCCCACTTTTATAATATATCTTTGTCACTTCATTTTTATCACACGCACTAACAAATAATAGTATAATCAAAATTAAATATTTTTTCACATCTTCCTCCTAAAGCAGTTTTTTATACAACTCCAACTTTACTTTAGCTAATATGATGGCCAGTACTGAGGTCCAGCTTCCCACAAAACAACTTTTACCCCATTTCTATACTCACCATTTTCTTTTAATGCTCCATTGGAAAAATATATTTCATATGGACCGTCTAATACTCCTTTAACATAGTTAAGAGATGATATTAAATCACCTCTAGAAGAATCATAATTTTTCCAAATTCCACTTTCTAATCCATTTTCAAAGTATCCACTTTTTATAACAGTTTCTGCGTTGTATGGTGACCCTGTTATAGATGCTGCCCCTGGGAAATACCCTAAATTAAACTCTTCAAAATACCCATCTTTAACTATATCTTCATAAGATTTTATTTTTTCACTTTTTCTTTTTCCATAAAAAATTTCTTTTATTCCAAAATATTTAAGTGGGTCTTCATACCAACGAATCCCATCTTGAGAAGTTTTTCCAGGAGAGTAGTTTTGAAATACTATAAAAATCTCTTTATTATTAGAGTTCTTTAGAGAATACAGATTAAGCTCCTCATTTTCCAATTTTGCATCTAAAAGATTTAAATCTTTAAACTGTGTTAAAGACTCACGAGCTTTATAATACTCATATCCAGTTTTAGGATTAACTAATTTATCATATATTGAGTACGCTCTTTTATAGTGAGAATAGTTTATAACCTTCTCCAAAATAGAGTCTTTATAAGTTTTAATTTGTGATACCTCTCCATTTTCTTCAGAATACTTTATCTCCACTACTTCATTTTTAGAATTGTAAGTAGTTGAGGAAAATATGTGTAGCTCTTCTGATCTTCTATATAGAATATCTTTTCTAATCAGCACTCCATTAGTAAAATATTTTTTCACAGGAAGATAACGTTTTAAATCCTCTGAATACTCATAGGAGTTCCAAACTCCAGTTTTCCTATCCCTTTCATAGTTTCCATTTTCATATTCATTAAAATATTCTCCATTTTTTAGAATATTTTTCCCTGTTATCTCCCCTTGAAAAACTTCTTCTAAAGTTATTAGCCCCAATCTCTGAATTTGAAAAAGAAAATAGTAATTCCCATCACTAAATATCACACTACTTCCAATATTTTTTATAAAATTCAATTTATCAAGTGAATAGATTTTAAAATATTTTTGGAGATCAAATTTTTCATAATCTTGAGGAATAAGTTCGTATTGATAGAGATAAGCCTTACTATTATACTCATCTCTTCCCACTCGTTTTGAAACATCCCAAATATTATAATCATTAAAATTCACAACTTTATAGTAAGGTATCAGCTGTTCTAGCTCTTTTTTAGCTAAACTAGCATTAAAATTTTGAATATTTTCAATTTTTTTATTTAACTTTTGAGATGTAGCAATATTAAGTGTTTTAAAAAAGTCTATCACTTCCTCGCCTTCATACTCATTCTCTCCTATATATAAATTCCCTAACGAATACCCCTCTAAAGAGTTTTTATTATTTTCATTATAAATAACAAATATCTCTTTAATATTATCTTTGTTAAGGTCATATAAAAAGACACTTTTAATCTCTTTTTTCATATTTAAAGTATCTAAAACTGTGCTCAAATTTTCTTCTGGTATTTCAAAAATAACATCATATTTATTTTTATTTTTTTCAAACTTTAAAACTCCGTTAATTCTCATTGTCTCATCTTTATACAACTCCAACTCTAAATCTTTGTGGATTGAATCTCCATATAAATTTAATTGAAACAAAAAAATCATAGGTATTAAAAGTTTATAATAAAATTTCTTCATACTACACCCCTATTTTTAAGTAGTCTTCTAAAACATTCACATAGTTTTCTGGAATAAGAACATAATTAGCTTTATATATAACTATTCCTTTTTGAATCTCTTCTTCAGTACTAGTTGTTATTGCCCACTTTCCATTAATAACTCCTATCTCTCCCTTATATTTAGTTGGAACGTATGTGTCTTCATATGCAACATATAAGTTCCTCATAACTAAACCTGGTTTTAATCTAAAAAGTGGATCTTCTGATTCATATCTATTTATTTCTAAATTTTTAATCTCTTCTAATATTTTAGAAATAGTATCACACAACTCTTTATCAGTAAAAATTTTATATCCCCAAGATAGTTTGGTTATCTTTCCCTCTGTAGGTATTTTAAAATCCTCTTTTACATATAGTGCATTATCTAAAAAAGATCTATAAACTATAAATGTTTCTGTTGGGTCCCCTGTACTAAAGAGAGAGAATCCATCTCCTTTAGCTATTCTTTCTCCCTCTTTATGTCCACCTTGAGAGATAGTATAGGTATTCCCTTTCCAATGGATAGTATCTCCAAAAATTTCAGGAGGATTTTTTTCATAATTGAAGCAACTTTTAAAAAAAATAAAGATAATAATTCCAAATAAAATAAACTTAAATTTTTGTTTTTTCTTCATATATCTCTCCTAAATATCTTCAGCTTCTTCCAATTTATTTTTTATAAACCAATATTTGTATAGATATGTAAAAAACAGACATAGATATAGCAAAGCGATTAAAATATAAAGTTTAAACATCACTCTTAAATTTTGAAACTCCTCTTCACCAAAATCTTTTTTAGAGGCATCTAAAGTTATTACTTCAGTCATTTTATTTTTTTTTGTTATAATCCCTGCTGTGCTAAACTCCGTTCCATTTATAAATTCTAAAACTTGTTTTGAATTTTTTTTTAATAGATCATAACTGATACCTCCATTTGAAAAGCTATAGTAACGCCTTATATTTTCAGGTATCAAATCTATTTTAAGCATAAAATCATTTTTTCTAATCTCTCTTTGCTCTTTAAAAAACTCAATCTCTTTTTCATAAAAATTATAGACGTCACCTAGAGAAATATTCCTTTCATTTCTTAAAGGGTATAGTGGAAGTTCTTTAAGCAGAGTCAATATTTTCCTATCTTCACTCGGATTTTCTTTTTTTAAAATATAGATTATATCAGTTGAATCTTTTGACATAGCTCGAACTTTTTTTAAAATTAACTTGTCCCCTATTCCAAAATCTGAAAAGCTATACTCTTTCCCCTCCTCGATGATAATCTCTTTTCTAGTATCTCTATGTAATCCATCCCCATAGATTCTAAAAGTTTTAAATGAAAAAATTAAACTCACTATTAAAGTTGCAAAAATGAAGATCTCAATACATCTAAGACGACTAACTCTTGTAGTCAATCTCCCATTGGTTATAACATCATCTATTGAAAAAGTTGGAAAGTACCCTACCTTACATAGTTTATCTCCAATTTTATATAGTTTTGAAAAAAATATACCTCTTAAATTAAAAACAATAGCACACCCCACAACAACCGAAGTAAACACAGTCGTTAGTTTTGAAAAAGGATTAAAAAAAGCAACAAACAAAAGTATAAAAGATAAAATAAGATTACTAATATTTGGATCAGTTTTATCTCTTTCGCTTGGAAAACTTTTAATCTCTTTAACATAATCTAAAATATTAAATCCATCTATCTCAATAACATAAAAACTCCCAGAAGCGACAACTCCTTTTAAAGTTACCACCTCCCCTTTTTTTAAAAAGAACTCCTCTTTATTTATAAAATGAGTATTAAAAATATTTATTTTCCAATCATTGATGTAATGGAAGGGATATGTATATTTAATCCCATATTTCCCACGAAAACTTCGATCTTTTATCTTGACCTCTCCCTCTAAAAGAGTAACCGTACCTCTACTTTTCAATAAAAATATATTTTTATAAATTCTGCTCAACATAAGTAAATCTTTTTTAGATAAAATATCCCTAGTCTCTTTAATACTCTCTAACTTTTCCTTAGTCACTGGCTCAGAATAAAAACTATCATAAACATAGCACAGATAGCACCAAATAATAAAAAATGTAATTATTAAAATCTCTCCCATTTCCCCTCGCTTCAATAGATCTCTATTTAATTATCTAATTTATAAAACTTTTTATATAACTCGTTTTCTTCCTCTTCACTTAAAACACATTCATAAATAATATCTCCATTTTCTGAATACTCAACCTCTTTAAACCCTGTTCTTTTATCGCCATCATAAGTATCCATAACTTCATAAACCAATCTATTATTTTTAAAATTTTGTGTTTTTATCCATGTTCCACTTCCAAATCTGTTAGCTCCATTAATATCAAAGACAATTGGAGAGTCATATTTCAAAACTTGAACTATTGTAACATCCTTTAAATATTCATACTCCTCTTTCAAAAATCTATTTAAAGGTATATCATTAAAAATTTTAATCAATATCTTCCCATGAAAATCATAGTAAACTAAGGATATCAATTGATTATCTTTCCAAACCTCATCTGTTTGAATCTCTTTAGGTGAGTAATATGTTTTTTTTACTCCATCTAACTTCCCATCTTTCCAATTAGAAAACTCTTTGATACTACCATCCTCAAAGTACTCATAGTATTCACCTACATATTTCCCATTTTTTAAAGTGTATTCCAATCTTTTTTTATCAGTGTAAAGTGACTTTATTTTTCCTCTTCCAACCCATTCAACTCTAAACTCATCCTCATAGTATTTAATAATTTTTCCATTGTTAGCTCTAAACTCCTTATAGGCATCCACAGGAAAGAGAATAGTATCATATATAAAAGAGGATGTTCTATCTACTATATATACTGGAAAGGCTAAAGGACCTAAGGTCATTCCAAGAACAATATATAAAGTCCCTTCACTACTATTGCTACTCATCTCGAAATTAAGAGAGGGATATACACCAATATATCCCTCTCTTCTTTTAATTTTAGATGTAAAAGATGTTAAAAATATAAAAATAGCTATACAAATTCCTATTATTAATTTTTTATACGACCGCTTCATAATATTAATCTCTCAGCAAAAGCATTAAAATAACTCCAGTTGCTCCTGAAATGGCCATTGGCATTAAAACACCTAAAAGAAATCCATATAAAATTCCTATTTTTGAAACTCCTATTTTTTCATCACCCTTAGTTATTCTTCTTTTCAAAGATAGGAAATAGATATAGTTACCAAAAAATCCCATCAATCCCATTAAAGCATAATTTAAACTTCTGATAGTAGAAGTAGAAATAGTTGTTAAAGAAAATAATTCATACATCATCGCTAAGAATCCTAATAAAGCAACACAACAACCAACAATAAAAGTTTCAAAATACATCTGTCTATATCCCATCCATAGAGGACCTAAAAATAAGGCACAAAAATTAATTTTATTTTTTGGTCCTTTGAAAATGTTTAAATAGTATTCACCTTTTTTATCCACATATTTTAAAATATTTTCTTCGTTGCTCTCTAAAAACTCATTATTTTTTTGATTTGATTTTATATAATTACTCATTTATGCTCTCCTTTTTCTGAAACTGTCCAAATTCATTGTAATATTTTATTTCTGTAGGATTATATTTTTTTATAATTTCATCCCACTCAAATAGCAAATCTTTATATTCAATTTTATATACTTTCACTATAAAAGAATCATCTTCTAAATATGTAAATAGCTCCCTTATATAACTATCTTCATCATAATCATTAAGCTCTTGATATACTAAATCTCCAAAATCGTTATATTCAAACCTTTCAACAATTCTATTCTTAGCATCAAAATCTAAACTATAATCTAACTTCTCGTTCTCTTTAAAAAAATTAGAAAATGTTAATTTGCCATCTGCATCATATCCATGTTCCTCTTTCATAATCCCATTTTCTGAATAATTCATTACTATTTTTAAAGATTTATTTTGATTGAATGTCAGTAGCTCTCCTATCCAATAGAAAATATTTTTATCTCTAAAGAAAGTTCCTTTTTGCATTAAAATCCCATTTTCATCATAACGCTCTATAGAGTATCTATTTTCTTCAACTATCTTTTGTTTTTTTCTTAAATTTCCATTTTCATAGTAAGAGACACTTATCCTCTCATATCCTCTTAGCATATTGTATGAATAGTCCTCTTGGTTATGCTCACAAAGAGCCTCTTCCCACTGAGTATAACTCTCTATTGCTCCAGATTTATAGTATGATTTGGAATAGTTTAAATATGAATATCCCTCTATTAAATCATATTTGTTAATAGTCTTTAGTTCTCCTGTTTCATAAAACCACCGGGATATTCCAACTCTTAGTCCCTCTTCATAAGTCAACTTGGCATACAAACCTCCACTTTCATAGTAAAGATATGAGTCACTTATTGGAGCATTGTTAGTATAGTAAGTCTCATCCTCTAATTTTCCAGACTTATAGTATTTTAAAAACTGTCCACAACGTTTTCCATCTTCTAAATCTATAATACACTCCACCTGGCCATTGTTATAAAAACTTCTAAACTCACAATTTTCTTTTCCTAGAACATAAAAACTATCCGTTTTCAAAACTCCATTATCGTAGTAATCTTTATACTCTCCATCGATTAAGTTGTCCACATAGGAACAGATTTTTTTTAGCTGACCATTTTCATAAAAGGTCCAGCCCATTCCAATGTATTCATTATTATGGTTAAGAGTTCCTACACTCATCAAATTTCCATTTAAATAGTATTCCACAATTTTTGAAAACTTTTTAAAGTTATATGCTTTACTTTTTAATTCACCAGTTTCGTAAAATTCTATTGTTTGATTTAAATTTATTAAAAACTTTAAACTTCCATCCTCATAATAATATTTAGAAGTCCCAACAATCTCACCATTAGAATACTCCTGCTCTTCTAGTAAAACGTCCTTTTCATTATAAAGATAACGATAACCATTTTTTACAAATTCAAAATTTTCTACACAGTACTCCTTTAAAGCTGGATTAATAACAAGAGTATTGTATCCACTAGATGTTACAATTCTCTGAGATATTAAATTGTTTGTAGCATTTTCAAAAACTTCTATCTTTATTATATTTTTATCAGTTATATCAAAAGTTATATCTTCATAAGAGGATTCATTAAAAATACTTCTAATAACTCCTACATTCTCTAGAGAAAATTCCCAATACTCTAAAGCGTATTCATCATCTAAATAATACTCTATGTATTTATATTCATCTTCATTTCTATTAATAAAACTATTATAAGAAATATTTAAATACTCTATCTCATCATCATTGTTTAAATAATATATTGAATAGTATCCTTCTTCACTACTTAATTCAATTCTTCTTAAAAACATATTATTTTTCTTCAATTCTTTCCCTCTCTTGAATTCGATACCATAATTCATCTATAAAAAACGGAGATTTTATCTGCTCCATTATATTTTCTATAATAGTCATATCAATTTCATCTTTTTGAACTGCCTTTTTAGTATCTCCTATCTTTAAATATAAATTTTTAATCTCGTAATCTTTTATTATTGCTGTCAATTGTTCTCCACCATCTAAAATTAAAATCTCCTGAGGAATCTCCTCATTATCAAAACTTATTTTAATTTGAAGTCCAAGTTCTTTAGAAAACTCTTTGTATATTTTTATTTTATTCTCTTTTATCTGGACTGCTTCAATACTATAAAAATTATTTTTTAATATTATACTTTTATCTTCAAACTCAATTGGTGAAGCATCAATTGTAAATAAAAATAAAATATATATTGAAATTACAACAATTTTATTTATAGCACTCTCCCCCTTTCTTCTAATGAACTTATTCTATAACTTATTTTCCTTTTTAACAATCCCTAACACCCGACATTTTTTCTCTTAAAATTGACACTTGTCTAACATCTTTTAATATAAATACGACATGCTATATCTATAATTTTAAAACTTCATTTCTAACTCTTTAAAAACTTCAATATATTCTCTCTCTTCATCCTTTTTTATTTTTTTAGAACTACTATTTAGAAAGTATAAATTTAACACTCTTATATTATCCTCTGTAAACACGTTGTAGTACCCTCTTCCACCAAGTTCTTTTAGCTTTTCATTTTCTAAAATTAAAGATCTTTGTGCTCTTAGTTTTATTGAATTAGTTTCTATTCTTAAATCTCTTTCAAGAATTTCAACTATTCTTATAACTATATCTAATTTTTCTATATCAAAATTAACTGGATGAACTTTTAATATATATCCCTTAGATATCTCTTCCATTAAACCCCAAGTTTCATCTAAAGAAAAAGCTTTTTTATGTAAATACCCTTCAATCTTTATCTCTAATTTTTTAGCGATTAATAGAAGTGTTTCAAATTCTACCTTTTCTGCCTCATTTTCTGCTCTATGAATAGTCTTTTCAGAAATATCACAAATTTCAGCCAATTCCCTCTGTGTGATTTTTTTTACATTTCTAGCACTTTTTAATTTGTCTTGAATTACAATAAATTCAGCTTTCACCAATCTCTCCCCTCTTAATAAATATGTCTGTTTTATATAATATGTCTTAATTCTAATGTATTTATATGCCAATTTCAACATTTAAAAATATTATTTTATTGCATTGTTAAAAAACTTATGATATCATTTTCTTAGAAAGAAAAAGTTATAAAAATCACAATTAAACTCATATATACTTGGGATTGGCCAAGAGTTTCTACGAACTACCGTAAATAGTTCTCTATGAGGGATAAATATAATCGCTAATAATGAGAGTATGTATTCCCATAGGATTTATATGCTCTTTTTTTATTTTCTATAAAATTATTTAATGGGGAGAATTTAATGAAAAAACTTACACTACTTTTAACACTATTGACATCTACTTTAACTTTAGCTGAAAGAATAGCTATAATTGGAGCAATGGACTCTGAAATTAAAATTTTACTTTCTCAAATGAAAGATGTAAAAAAAGAGGAGAAAGCTTCTGTTACATTCTATAAAGGAAAATTAGAAAACAAAGATGTTGTAATTTTTAAATCTGGAATTGGAAAAGTAAATGCTGCTATGTCAACAACTATTGCCATGGAAGAATATGATGTAAATAAAATCATATTTACTGGAGTAGCTGGAGCTATTAACAACAATCTTAATATAACAGATGTAGTTATCTCTGATTATTTAGTTCAACACGACTATGACACTACAGTTTTTGGAACTAAAAAAGGTGCTGTTCCTGGTTCAGTAGATACAAAATTTTCAGCTGACGAAACTTTAATTAAAATTGCAAAGAACTCTGCAGAAAAAGTTTTAGGAAAAAATAAAGTTTATATTGGTACAATTGCTACAGGAGATCAATTTATTGCTGATAAAGCTACTGTTCAATCACTAGAAACAACTTTTGGTGCATGGGCTGTTGAAATGGAAGGTGCTTCTGTGGCTCACGTTGCAAATTTATATAAAGTTCCTGTCGTAGTTATTAGATCAATGTCTGATAAAGCTGATGGTAGTGCTCACATGAATTATAATGACTTTGTTACAATTGCAGCTGATAACTCTGCTAAAATTGTAATTAATATGCTTACACAAATGTAATTAAAATTCGGAGGGACAATAAAATGAAAAATAAAATCTTACTTACTCTTGTACTTTTAAATCTAACAGCTTTTGCTGCCACTGAACCTAGTTCAGCTATTGAAAAATTAAAACTTCAAGAGTTAGCAAAAACTTATCCAAAAGAAAAAATTGAAAAAAGTTTAAAAGGCTATAAAAATATTAAAACTGAATCTTCTGAATCTCTTTCACATAAAGCAGTTTTAGTTGATTTAAATATAACTTCAGTAGAAATGCTTAACCAAAAAAATTACTCAACTATTACAGAATATGTTTCTGATTTTTTAGACAACAACGAAAACTCTTTAGGAAATATTTCTGATAAAAATATTTTTGAAAAAGTTTTAGTAAAATGGAATAATGTTGTTCCTGCAAAAGATGATCTTTTACTTGAAAAATTAAATATTGCTTTAGCTAATGGACTTATGACTGGCTATAATTTAAAAAATATCAATAACTATGCTCATTTTGATAAAAATCTTTCAGTAAGTTATGGTCATAATGATATTACACACGCTATACAGTTAATAGCTCTTTTAAAAGGTGAAGGTATTGATGCCAAAGTTCAACTAGAACCTAAAACTTCTGCTTTCTTACATAATCCAAATTGGGGAGCTCCAAACTATACTCATATTATTTTAGAAGATGGGAAAATTGTTGTTACTCCTACAGAGTACGATTTAAAATTCCAATTCTCAAATAATAACGATAAAATTAAATTCACAAAACTTGTTGACCTTTATGCAAAAAAAGATTCTAAAGATCAAGAAGGATTGATTTATAAATCATGGTGGCAACCATTTATACAAACAAATAAAATTGAGGGATATCAAATGTTAATATCTCATCTAGTTAAAAATGGAGATTTTGAAGCTAATGTTCTAACTCTTCCTAAAAATTCAAAAGCTTTCACTGATTTTATGAAAAACGGATCAAACTTAGAAGTTACAACTCAAGAGATTTGGGTAAATCCTGCTTTCTATAGATTCATGGAAGGAGATTATAAGTAAATTTAAAAATCCCAAGAGAATTATTCTTTTAAAAGTCTAATCTCTTGGGATTTCTTGTTTTTTATAATTTTAAAATTATTTTAAGAAAGTTCTATTAATTTATACTTTCTCTTTATAAATTTGATAAATTCTATTTTTTTCCTCTTCTCTGAATTCCTCTTGATTATCCCAGTTTATTTTAGTTATATCTATAGTAAATTTAGGGTATTTACTAGATATCTCTACTGCTGATTCAGTTATTGGGAATTTATGTCTTAAGAAATAATCAGAAGTATCTCTTCCAATAATCATTGATGCCATTATCATCAATCGATCAGGAACACTAAATATCTCCAATTCTGTAGGTAAATGTCTCATTATATTATGATATTTTACAAAGAAATCTCCATCGTTATAATAAAGTCTTAATTTAATCCAGAATGCTAGCCTATCAAAGAATCCCATATCATAAATAGACACCTCTGTATCCATAATATTTACTAAATTAGGAGCACATCTTGGATTTTTTAAATATTTAATTCTTCCTTCTTCTGCAAACCAGTTATTCATTACTTCACCAAAAATTCCCATAAGATAACTATTAGAATCCATTTCATGACCGACTTCATGTCCAACAACCCATCCTGATGCAAAACTTGATAAATCTTTATTTAAAATTGCCAAAGGATTATTTGAATACGCTGTATATGCTCCTGCGTAACATCCTCCTGCATGAGGATTTGCAGTTCCTCCTTCCCACATAAGTCTTTTGTATGGTACTGCATTTTCAAAATATGTTCCAGCTTCAGCTATATAATATAGAAAGTCTAAAAATTCATCTAATGCTTTTACTCTGTTTGTTAAAGTACCATAAGGTATATTATCTCTTATCCAATCATACCTTATTGCTGATGTGAAATTCTTTCCTTCAATATAAGCTGTATTTGAACTCACATGATTATCTTCTTTATATGTTAAATTTCTCTCTTTACTATAAAATTCCTCTTCAGTTATAAATCCATATTTATAATGTAATCCTGTAACTTCATCAGTTGTATAAAGTTTTATTTCTTCCTCTCTTCCTCCATTACTTCCTCCATTTATAAATACATGCCCTGTTTTATCTCCTAAATTAACTATATTGATACCTTTTTTTATATAGAAAGTCTGCTCACTTAAAGGTTTATGATCAGCTAAACTTAATTCTAATCTTAGATCCTTATTACTTATAAATACATGATCAGTATTTGGATAAACATAGTAAGGAGTTGGATAGGTTCTTCCTGTAGTCCCTGTTTGTAATTTTGTAAAATAGTAATTTGTATCATGTTCTAAAGCTTTCAGTGTAAAAATATCATATTCTAATTCGTTATTATTATTTAAAATATTTTCTGCTATTTTTAATTTTGTAGAGATAATACTTGTAGATGATGATATTCTTGACTTTAGTCTTTCCACTAAATCTTTTGTTATATTTGAATTTAATTTTGTAAACATCTCTTTATCTTTAAATATTTTTTCAACAGTTTCATCAAACTTATTGTATACATTAAATTCAACCTTATTTACAACTATTTGAGAGTCTACTGTTCTTTGAAAAATAACACGTATCTCTTTTGCTAATGTAGGTGTAAACTCTATGTGCATCGATGAAATTGGCGAAGTATTTTCATAATTTGCTAACTTCTCCCAACTATTTTGATTTTCACTTCTATAAAAAATTGAAGCACTATAAATTTTTCCAGTGTTTTGACCTACTACTTCACTTAAAAGAGTTAAGCTATTAAATATTTTTTTATTTTGGAACTTAAATACAATATCTCCTAGCTCCAAATTTTGATAATAAGTTTCGCTATTTCCATCTAAAATATTTTCTAGCCCATTCTTTTCTACACATGATGTTTCAAGAGTTATTAAATCATTTGAATAAATATTTGAAACATCCTCATTGTTATAAAACTCTTTCTGATTTATTATATTAAACTCTCCTGATTTAACTTTCCATTTTTCATCTTCATCTAAAATTAATTGAATTTTAGGATCCATTAAAACTTTTTCACTAAAATAACCAATAAGCTTTTGATTTTCTAAATCAGCAGTTAAATTCAATATGGTGGGCTCTTTTGTCAAACAGTTTCTCTTAAAACCTAAGCAATTTTTTTGTACTCAAAAGTTGATAATTCAAAAGCTTCATTTGGAGTAGAATATCCTAAAGAACTATGTCCTCTTTCTGAGTTGTAAAAATTTAAATATGATTGGATTCCTTTGTATAATTCCAGTGTTGTTTTATGCTCGTAAAGATATAAATAATCATATTTAATTGTTCTCCAAAATCTTTCTATCCAGACATTGTCTAAACAACGGCCTTTTCCATCCATACTTAATAAAGCGCCTGATGAAAGCACTGTTTCGATAAACTCATTACTTGTATATTGACTACCTTGATCCGTATTTAATATTTCTGGTGAACCATAAGTTTTTACTGCTTCTTTGTAACAATTAATGCAGAAATCTTTAGACATACTGTTTGACAATTCCCAAGTTAGTATTTTACGACTATAAACATCAATTATTGCAGTTAAATACATAAAACCTGTTGGTGTTTTTAAATACGTAATATCAGTTGACCATACTGCATTAGGCTTTTCAATCTTTAGATTTCTCAAAAGGTAAGGGAATTTCTGCGCTCCAGCTTTAGGTTTACTTAAATTTCTTTTAGGTGCAATTCCTTTAAGGTTTAGCTGCCTCATGAGTCTTCTAATGACTGATCTTTTTACAGGTATTCCAGCTCTATTCAAAGCTGCAGTAATACGTCTAGAACCCGCTGAAGGATCTAGACTGTATTGTTCCTTTATTTTTTCTTTTAATTGAACCTGAATATCAACTTTAGGCCTAGGAGCGTAATAGTATGAGCTTCGACTAGCGCCAAATATTCTACATTGTTCTGAGATGCTAAAATAAAGGTTTTCTTCGATTAAAGAAACTGGATTACCTAATAAATCAGCTATCTCTCGAGCTTTTTTTTTAACCAATCGTTCTCAGAGCTAAGTTTACCAATTTTAGCATAAAGCTCATGTTGTTGCTCTTCAAGAAGTTCAATCTTTTTAGAGCTAGACATATCTTTAGAAAAAACAGAGATACCCGCCGATTTAAACTCATCTACCCAACGAGATATTTGAGAAGGTGCAATATGATGTTCTGAAGCGATTTCTTGAAGAGTTTTTCTTTCTTTAAGTGCTTCCAAAACAACTGCAAATTTAAATTCTGGTGAATATGATTTTCTAGCCACAACCTCATCCTCCTAGTTTATTTTATGATATATTATACCTCAAAATTTTGCTTAAGGTAAGAGGGAAGCTGTCTTAAATCGTTAACCCATTATACAAATCCTTTATTACTTTTTTATTTCCTAAAGAATCTTTATAATATACAGAAATATCTAAAATTTTATCTGGTAACTCTTCAAACTTTATTTCCAGACCATTAGCTACTAAAAATTCACTATTTTTTACGTGGAACTCTATCGGTTGAAATATTTTTTCTATGTATATCTGTTTTGCTAAAATTAGCTTATCTATATACTCTTGCTTAAATAAATCTTTAGCTAATAAATTATTTATATCATCTATTGTCACTGAATCTTTTAATTCTAAACACTCAGATGTTTTAAATAAATTATTTATTTTTTCTTCTAAAATATTATAAGCAAATACTTCTACTTCATTTATTAATGCCCAGTTATTTTCACCCTGTTCAAAGTCAAACCAAACTTCATCTGTCAAATATTTTTGACCTTTTATCTCTAACCAATCATTTAAATATTCTCCTCTTTCAAAACTTCCTAAGTCTACCCAACTTTCATCGAAACTATTTTTTAAAGATACCTTATACTTTTGTAAAAAACCTGACGTACCATTTCTATAGCTCATGACTCTTCCAGCTTCAATTAGCATCGGTTTATTTAACTTTAAGTATATATAAGCTCCTGGAGTTTTCTTAAAATGTACCTGTCCTACTAAATCACCATCAAAAAGTTTTTCTATATCGTTATATCCACCACTTAATGCTGAATGTCTTATACTAAAACTTTCTCTTTGAAGTCTTGTATCTATATCTTCATCTATTGCAAACTCTTCTAAATTATATGAGTTTGTTTTTATTTGATAAATTTTTTGAATTCCATAAATCTGAGATTTTCCATAAATTATTATAGAAGCTTTATTTGTCATAATTTTTTCAAAGTTTATAGAAACGTTATCTCCCTCTATCTCAAATGGAACTTCTTTCTCTCTTTCAAAACCAAATGTATCCTTATATTTTAAATGAATTTTAGAAATCTGTCCCTCTGTTATAAATTCCACTCTATCAAATATTTTTATTTCTTTTAATGGAATATCAAACTCTTCTAACTCTACACTTTCAAATAAAAATTTAGCTAACTGAGTTTTCTTTATAAGAGCTGAATCTTTTTTAATTAAACCTTCTAAAGTTAATATTTCCTCTAAAGTTACTCCATCTCTTAACTCCATAAAACTATTGTTTTTAAATAATTTATCTACATCGTATCTCAATGTATTAATTGGACAAATTTGTATCTCGTTGATACAAGCCCAATCACTTTCAGCATCAGTTACTCTTATTTTAATCTCATCTGTTAAATAAGCATTATTCTTTACTGTTGACCAATTATTGATAAACTCTTCATTTAAATATTTTCCAAACTCTTTCCACTCGTCTGTTAACATATTTTTTATAAAAATTGAATATCCCTTTACTATTCCAGGATTTGCACTTCTAAAACTATATAGATTTATACTTTCTATAAGTGTCTCTTTTTTAAGCTTTATCGTTATGTCAGAATACTCTTTAAATCCTTTCGAACGATATTCTGTATTCATGTTTCCATCAAAAGCTCTTTCTATTAAATAGGAGTTAGAAGTCGGATTTGATTCCGTTACCGTTATCTCATTAGTTGGAACACATATTTCTATATCATTATATATAGAAAACTCTTTTACAGGATATGTATTTGCATTAATTGATAAAATAGAATCAACACCATAAACTTTTACTAAAACATTTTCTCCATGGACTTTAGGTAAATTTAAGCTAAAATTATCACTCTCTTGATCTAAATAATCAAATGTTTTTTGAATTATACTTCCAAGGTTATCCTCATATTCAAATACTATTCTCTCTATTTTTCCGATAACTTCTAAATCAACTCTATCAAAAACAACATTTTTATCAACAGGAACTGCATCTAATATTGGAATTTTACTTTTAAAATATAGTTCTAACGCTATAGCTAGTAATTTTTTTAAATCTTCTGAATTAGTCGCTCTCTCTTTTAATGATCTAATTAATTCATAATTTACGCTCTCTTTTAATGCTGCGTAAGTTTCATCTGTAAACAGATTTTTTATTTCAGCTTCAAGTAAACTATACTTATTTATAGCAAGTTCATTTATTAAAGCCCAACTTCTATCAGCTTCTAAAATTCTTATACACATTTCATCTGTTAAATATGGCGAATTTTTTAAAATATGCATCTCTCTTACAAACTCTTCTATTTCTAAATATCCAAACTCTAACCATTTTTTAGAAACTGTATCTTTTATTAGTATGGATGCTTTTTTGATAAGTCCTGTTATTCCATTTGGACTATCAAATCTAAAACTAGTAATTCCAACTTCATCTATAATTGTTGGTTCATTTAATTTTATATTTATGTCTATAGAGGTAGTAAAAGCCTTAGAACGAAAATCCGTTCTTTCGTTTCCATCAAACATATTTGAAAGTGGATAACTCTCATGTCCATTATCACAACTTACAATCAATTGCTCATAGGCTATTCTTTGTTCTAAATCTTCTGCCAATGCAAACTCAGATATCTGATGTTCTTTAAACTTTATATTTGCTAAATCTCTTGCACCATAAACATCTAATTTTATTCCTCTTGTATAAGCAAATCCGCCAAGAGATATTGTTCCTTTATTTTCTAAAATATTAATACTGCAATCTTTAACTTGCAAATTATTGTATGTATCATAATAGTTTAAAATAACTTTTTCTAATCTCCCGTCAATATCAAATTCTATCTCAGAAAATATTTTAAGTTCTCCAAACTCTATTTCTATACATTTTGGAGGTACACCTTCATAATAAAGTTCAAAAGCTTTATTTATTAAATCTCTATACTCTTGATTCGTTATAATCATATCAGCTAATCTTTTTATCTCTTCAAAAGTTACATCGCTTCTTAAAGCTGTTTGTAACTGATCAGCAAATAAATAGTATATCTGCGCTCCTAAAGTACTATAGTTAAATATTTCAACTTCATTAATACATACCCAATTTTTATCTGATTCATAAACTCTTAATATAATTTCATCTGTTAACGCTGGAGCAAATTTTAACTCATGCCACTCATCACTATATTCCTCAACTGTATAATTTCCCAAAGATATCATTCTACAACTACTTGAATCTTTTCCTAAAACTTCAAACCTTTTTATAGAACCTGAGGTAAAGTTTGGGTTAAATCTTGTACTTAGAATTTTAAATTCATCAATTATTCTCAAGCTATCTAATTTAAAATTAAAGTCATGATGACCACTATAGGTTCCACTAATATGGGATTCAGATTTTTCATTTCCATCTAACATATTAGTTAATGGAAAACTTAAATTTTCATTTAACGTAGTTATTGTTATATTTTCTTTTAATAATTTTCTCTCTCTATCTTCTACTATTGCAAAATTTTCAAATGGATACTCATTATAAGTCAATTCTCTTATCTCTGTTATACCATAAAGCTGAATATACAAATTTTTCGTTAAAAATTTAGAAGTATCAATTATTATATTCTCACCATTTTGAACTAATGGAATTATTAACTTTATATTTTCATTTTGTGTATTTAAATATCCAATATAATTTTTCTCCACAATTCCATCTACTTTAAATTGAATATTATCTATAACTTTTAAAGTTTCAAAATTTAACTCTAATGTCACTGGAGTTTTATTAGTATAAAACAATTCTTCAGCTTTATTTAAAAGGTCTATATATTCTTTAGTGTTTAGAGCTATTTTTCTTAGCTCTTGTATCTTCCAATAAGTTACATTTTCTTTTAAAGTTGTTAAATTATCATCTGAAAATAACTCTTTTATAGCCTTTTCTAAAAGACTATATTGATATATTTCAACTTCATTTATACATATCCAATTTCTATCAGACTCGTATACTCTTAAAATAATTTCATCCGTTAAGACTGGTGCAAAGTTTAATTCACGCCACTCATCATTAAACTCCTCAACAGTGTAACTTCCTAAAGATACTAACTCTTCACTACTTAAATCCCTATTGAAAATTTCAAATCTTTTTATAGAACCTGATGTAAAACTAGGATTGAATCTTGTACTTAGAATTTTAAACTTATCAATTATTTTGAAATTATCTATTTTAAAAGTATAATCATGATAACCGCTATAAGTTCCACTCATATGAGATTCAGATTTTTCATTTCCATCTAACATATTAATTAAAGGAAATTTGGAATTTTCATTTAATGTTGTTATATCTATACTTTCTTTTGATATTCTTCTTTCATTATCTTCTATCAAAGAAAAATTTTCCACTGGATACTCCTCATATCCTATATCCTCTATACTATTTACTCCAAAAATTTCAATACAAATCTCCTTTGTAAAAATTTTAGGAATATTTAAAAGCTTTATCTCTCCCTCTTCTAAAATAGGTGTAGATATCTTTATACGTTCATTGGCTGAATTTACATATTCAATAGTATATAACTCCATTTCTCCAGAGGCTCTAAATCTTAAATTATCAATTACTTTCAAATTTTCAAAAGTCATTCTTAAAGTTGCTGGAGTTTTTTTACTTAAATATATTTCTAACGCTTTATTTAAAAGTTCTTTATAATGCTCTGTACTTATAACTCTTTCTTTCAAACTAACTATATCCCAATATGTAACTTCAGATTTTATATCCATTAAAGACTCATCAGTAAATAAATTTAAAATATCTCTTTCAAAAGTAGAGTAATTATATATTTCTATCTCATTTATATATGCCCACTTATTTTCAGAATCTTCAACTATTAAAGTAATCTCTTTAGTTAAATAAGGTGTTGTTTTAATTGTCATCCACTCATTTTTAAACTCTTCAATAGTATAAGTTCCAGCTTCAACCCATGATTCATCCATAGGATTTTTTACTAATATTTTAAATTTCTTTATAAGTCCAGAAGTGCTACTTCTATAACTCAAAACTCTTGCACAATCAATTAATTTCTCCTCTGATAACACCATGTGTATCCAACCATAATTTGAATACTTTTTTAATTGTGCTTCTGAATTTAAATTTCCATCAAAAGCTCTTGATATTGGTTTTGATGCCTCAAAGGCTGAAGATGTTACAGCTAAAGAATCATATGGTATTTTCTTCTCTACATCCTCATTGATACTAAAATTTTCTATAGGATGTGTATTAATTTCAATATTTCTAATTTCTAAAACTCCTAAAACTTCAATTGATAACTCTTTAACTAATGTTTTAACAAAACTTACTGTTATTAGATTTTGAGTTTGATTTACAGTAAACTCTTGAGTCTTTTCATTTCCATATCCATCTAAATATTTTAAAATAACTTTTTCTATAACTTCATCACATAAAAAACTTACTCTATCAACTATACTTAAAGTTTCAATAATTTTTCTTGTGTAACTATTTTTTAGCATCTCTTCAACTCCTATTAATTTCTTCTTAAAATTTCATTAAATCTTCTAATTTCTTCTAAATGATATTCTCTTTGATTTTCATAAGTTATCCAATTTATATCCACATGAAGAGATGGATATTTTTCACATTTTTGAATAGTTTCTTCACTCAACGAATATACCTCTTTGAAATAGATTGATAGATTTCTCTCTAATACCTGTGAAGCAACTAAAACTAAATTATCTAGAGTCGGTTCAGATAATCCTCTAATTAATTTAGGAATTAATCTTTCTGTTCCATAAACTAATCTAATTTTAGCCCAAATATTTAAAGTCTCCTCCTCTACTTCTGGTTGCATTCTTAAATACCGTATATATAATTCTTGTTTTAATAAAAATTTAAAGACTTTAGAAACTTCAATTCCAATGATGCTTTCATTGATAAATAGCTCTCTAATCACATTGCAAAAATCCTCATTAATAATATTTTTAATATTTTTATTGAAAAACTTTTCTGGAGCATTTGCAAAACTTAAATAACTCCCCAAATCTAATTTCTCATAACTAACTTCTCTATTAATACTTTCTCCCTGTATAAAAAATATTTTAAAAGGTATTATATTTTGACTATAGATACTTGTCCTATCCATTAAAAAATAAACATATTCTAAAATTGTATCTAAATTTTCTATTCCTTGAATAAATTCACTTTCATTAAAATTTTCTATTATCCATTTTTTAGATAAGTTAGCATTAAAGTTTTTCCCTTCTACAAAAATATTTTTACTTACTTCTCTCTCTTTTAATATTTGTGAAAATTTGTTATTCCCTATCTTAAAGTTTATTCTTTCAATTGGATTATAAACAACTATTTCAACATCTACTTTATTATTAATTAAACAAAGTTCTCCGAAAGCATCCTTTGAATAAATTATATTCATTCCCTTCCCTAATCTTTGTTTTTTCCATGTTATCTCTTTTCCAATGAAGTTAACTATATAAACATCAATAGATTTATCAGCTATTAAAAGAATTTCTTTTTGTTTTTCTATAAAAATATTAAGCGGTGTAATAAATAATGGTTTATTACTCTTTAAACTTTCAAAAAATTCTACAGCTGAAATATCTTTTTCTGTTCCTTGAATTCTTATAGTTTTTATAGCTTTAACAGCTCCATTTAAACGTGTGTATTTTCCAACTTCACACAATTCTCCTATAAAGCCATAATCCTTATTATCAAACTTAAAATCTCTTATTTTCTCTAAAGAACAACTTTCTAATATATTTTTGCAATCTATATTTTCGAACAATTCTAATAATTTTTCTTTTAAATCTTCTCTTATATAAAACTCAATATTATTTATTGCTACTTTTCTTGCTGCTGAATCATGAATTCTTAAACATATGCCTTTAGCTAAAATCGGCTCAATTTTAGCTATTCTAATTCCTTTAGAACCATATGTATTTGATATGTATATACTTCTCCATTCTTTGGCAGAACTATTATTTTTGTATAAGATTTCGTACTTAGTTATTTTTCCTTCATCACTTGTTGGATGATTTGTAAAAAAATCAACTCTATCTAAGACAATGCTTTCAGGAAATTCAAAATAAATATCTTTTGGATATTTTCCATCTGCTATTGAAAGAAATAATGTATCCATCTTATTATCAACTATATGTTGTAAATAATTTTCACCATCTGCTACTAGTTCACTTGAAATTTTAATTAATTCTTTATTCATTTCCCCTCCGCTTTCAAAACTTGTATGAATTAATTCTACATAAACATATATATTAAGTCAATTTTTTTTACACTAGCAATAATAAAATTTAAACTTTTTAATCTTATAAAACCTATATTTAAAAAGAAATTTAAGAAGTATATAAATTTTATATAAAGTTTTTTAAAATAAAATGATATTATTATATTAATAACAATTTTGAATTTTTATTACACGGAGGTATTTAGATATGAAAATTTTTTGGTATGATGATAACAAAAATAGTTTTAATTATTTTGAAGAGATTATTAAAGATGGAAGTATTGATCAAACATCTTTAATCCAAAATATAATTGATTCGCATATAGGAGAAGAGATTAAAGTTCCTACAGGAACTTATTTAATAACTCATTTAAATATTCCCAATGGAACCTTTTTAAGAGGAGAATTTAATACTATTTTCAAAAGCAACTTAAACAGTAATATCATTAGAATTCTTTCTAATGTAAATTGTATCATTGAAAATATTCATGTTCTTGGAAATAACGAAATCATAAGACCCTCAATAAAAGGAAATCAAGTTGGGTGGTATTTAGACGGATGTTTGTCTGTTACCTTAAATAACTGTTCTGCTAGTGGATGTAATGACTCTGGTATAAAAATTAAAAATACTGGTGCGCAATCAGCTCCTCAATATTATAAAATACCAATTTTAAATAATTTTAAAGCTTATAAAAACTATATTGGTATAAAAAATGACGTTAGAGGTGAATACTCTCAATTAAATGGATGTATAGCTGGAGAAAATTACATTGGATATTTTACTGGTGGTGGAAATAATATGGCATCTAATTGCCAATTTAACAGAAATCAAAATGGTGCTAGAGTTGTAGGTGGAACAACTGATGGAATCAACTATCCTAATAATTCGCACGCTTCATTTACAGGGTGTCAATTTAATCATAATATTGAAGAATCTATACGATTTGAAAATGTTGAAGTTGGTTATATGTTAAATGGATGTCAATTTTTTGATGGAGATATGATTTTTAAAGGAAAAACAAAGGGTGTTGTTATCAACGGAAGCGAAGGTGGAACTTGGAGTATAAATAGTGATTCTAAAGAACAAAATATGATTGCAAACTCTTTCTTTTATACAAAACCTAGTGGGAATTGGAATACAACAATCATTCATAAAAATAATATTGGATCTGGAGCAATTATAGAAGATAATAATTCACCATCTTTTAATGAAAAATCTCTAATTTTTAAATCTAGATATGATTTATTCAAAACTTCAAATAGAGGCATTAATAGTTGGAAAAGTGGAGGTCCTTATATATTTTGGGGTTCTAAAGACATTGTTGTTCCCCCCAATAAATATGTAGGTTATATTTTAGTTAGATTAGAAAATATTAGTGCTAATTTTGAGAAAGAATGTTTTTTAGCTGCTATTGATGCTTCTTCTGAAATTTGTATCGAGATTTTAGCTGAAAGTTATTTTCCTGAAGTAATTAATTTAGATGATGTAAATTATGCTTTAATACCTGTTAAAAAGCAATTTAACACTCATATCTTCTTTATAGCTGGAGTTAATCGAGGTTCTTCTAGCAACGAGGCTGGAATGGCATATGGTAGAGTCTCATCTACTAATAACTTTGCTTTTTTCTCTGACAAATCTCCATCCCTTGAACAAAAGATTATTTTGAATACAAATTCAATAAATTGTGAATTAATTATTTGTCAAGATTATCGATAAATAAATTTATTAATAAAAAAATAAAACTGTTAACAAAAATTAAAAATTGTTAACAGTTTTTTATTATTTGTATTGATATAATAATTTATTATTTGAGTTATTATCTTTTAGATTATATTCATATATCAATTTATTATTTAAATCATCAGTTTTTACATTGTATTCATATGCCAACTGATTTCTAGTATTTTTTAACTTTTGATTTTTTTTATTTTGAGATGAATAATAACCAACTATAATTAAGCATAAAATGAAACTAGATACTTTCTTCATAAAATACCTCCCTTTATCTGCTATATTATAAGTATAGCTCTCACTTTTCTCAAAGTCAAATTTAATTAAACTAGTTTTTTTTATTTTCATGTAACACATGTGTTACGTGAAAATTTATTTTTTTATTATTGATTTTTCCTCTTATTTTTGTGCTATAATTCTCATAAATTCAAAGATAAATTTCAATGGATATTTGTTGGAGGGATTTATGAAAGCTTATAAATCAAAATTTAATTTAATTAAAACTTTTCAAAAAAAATATCTAATTTTATTTTTTTTAATTTTATTGACTCCATTTAAGTTACATGGAAATACTATATACCCAAATTTAAAATTAGAACTATTTAAAAATGAAATTACAACTGTCAACGGACTTCTTAAATTTGAAAAAACTAAAAATAAATATAATATTATTTTTGAAATAAATAAAAATAATAAACCTATTGTCTTAGATACACAAAATATAAAAACAAAAGTTAAAGAGGTATTTTTATACGATACTAATAAAGATAGTGTTAATGAAATTTTTATTATTTATTCTAAAGATGATAAAAATTATTTAGAAGGATATTCTCTTACTAATTTAAATATGGAAGAAGATGAGTACGAAGAGGATGAAGTTATAGAATTCTTTAAAACATTTAATACTATAACCTCTCATAAAATAAATAGTAAAATTGCAAATATTAAAAACTTCAATGTTAATTTAGCAAAACAAGAATTAGATAAACTAGCTCCGTATTATAAAATCATAAATTTTAATAATTATGATTGGAATACTCTTAATACTATTGAAAAAGAGGACCAACCTGATAAAAAAATTTTTAACAAATATGAAGTTTTTCCTCAAGATTATGAAAGATTTAATCTTCAAAAATATTTTCAAATTTATTCACTTGATAATTTAAATTTTATAAAATATCTTAATAGTAATGATGTTTTATTTAGCAATGGAAAATACTATTTTCTTTTTCATATTCATCATTTGGGAATAGTGACTTTAGAAGAGGTTTTTCAAGGTAAAATTACAGATGAAATTATTATAAAAAATGGGAAGTATTTTAATTCATTAGAAAATGGTTATTATGAAAAGAATATTAAAGTTGGAACTTGGAATTCGTATGAATATCTAGAAGAATTAAAATGCTATCTTCCAGTTAAAAAATATTTTATCAAAGGAACTTTAACTAGAAAAGATTTTTTTTATAGAAAATTAGGAAAACTTTATAAATTTTCTTCCCGCTCTAAATTTTAGACGGGAAGATTTTTTTATAATATACCTAAAGACTTTAAAGATTCTTTTGCAATTTTTTCACGTTTGAATAAATCTTTTCCATCTTTCATTTCTAAGTTAATAGCAAAACTATAAATTTGTCCATTTTTCTCTACCCAACCAACAAACCAACCTACAGGTATTTCTATGTTTGATGTTGCCCAGCCAGTTTTTCCATGTAAAGTCCAATCTTTTGTATTTTCTAAAATAGTTATGTCTTGAATTTGTTTTTGATTGTTCTTAGAATATGGAAGTTCATTATTAGCTAATTTAGCCAATAACTTACACTGTTCTACTGCACTAATTTTTAGAGGTCCTCTTAACCAAAATTGATCAACTTTTTCTCCTAGCTCTTTATTTCCAAAATTTAATTTATTAATTTCATTTTGCATTTTTTTCATTCCAATTTTTTTAGCTAAAAGTTGATATGCTGGAACTTGTGAAACTTTTATAGCATATCTTAAGTTAGAATCTTGTGCCCAACTCTCTAAAAATACTTTTTCACCATTATATTTATAAAAAACTTCATCTACATCTTTTACAGCTCCTGTCTCTAATCCAATCAAAGAATTATATATCTTAAAAGTAGATGCTGGATAAAATCGCTCCTCTGCTCTATTTTCATTATATCCTATAAAACTATTATTTTGAGGATTATAAACTACAAATGTTCCTTTTACTTCATTTTGTTGAAATATTTGCTCAACCTTTTCACTATTTGTAAAGTTTAATGCTAATATTTGTATCGATAAAATAAAAAAAATATTTGTTAAATAAAAAATTCTTTTTCTCATAATAAATTAACTCCTTTAATTTTCTTGTTATTTATTATACATTATTACTTATTAATTTAATAGATACTAAAATGTTTTTTTATATATTCACATAATTCTTCGCTATTTTTAAAATTTATATTTATATCTAATTTAGTATTAATAAATTGAACTACTCCAAAAGGTTTAAAGTATAATTCATAATCATTATAAAAAGCATTTACATTATTTAAAATTTCAAATATTTTATCAATTTTTGTAATTGGTTTGATATTTTTAGTTAACGCCCATCTTACATGGATTCCAATAGCAGTATAACTATTTACTTTAATACTATCTTTTATATCTTCATAATCTTTTATATTTTTTAAAGAAATTACTTTAATTTCTTTTATAGGTTTAAAAATTTTTTCATTAATTAAACTTTGTTTAACTTTAATTTCTATACCCTTTATAGTTAATTTACTTTCTAATAAAAAATTTTCTTGATAATCATCTAATATAACTTTTATATATTTTATATTATCTTTGTTCTTAAATTCAATCATTTGTTACCTATCCTTAATTTAGTGTATATATACTAATATTTTTTTATCAAAACATCCTGAGAAAATCTCTTCTTCTGTTAGGTGGAGGATGAATTAGGGCAATCTTTTTAGTTTTTTAGATTAAAATATTTAGAAATTATGGTATAATACAATAATAATAAAATTTAAAAAATGGAGGTGAAATCTATGAAAATATATAACTTAACTTATAAATATAGGATATATCCTAATGAAACTCAAGCGAATACAATTAATCAAACTTTTGGTTGTACTAGACTTGTATATAACAGATTCTTAGCTCAGAGAAAAAAATTGTATGAGACAGAGAAAAAATCTGTAACTTACAATACTCAAGCTAGAGAACTCCCCCTACTAAAAAATAAATTCCCATTCTTGAAAAAGGTTGATTCAATAGCGTTACAACAAGCACTTAAAAATTTAGAAATTGCATATAAAAATTTCTTTCAAAAGCGTACAGTATTTCCCAAATTTAAATCTAAAAGATCAAGTAGAAAATCATATAATACAGTATCTACAAGTAATAATATCAGAGTTGAAGGTAACTATTTAAAGCTCCCAAAGCTAGGTTTAAAATTAAACTTCATAGACAGACCTCAAAATTATATAATTAAATCAGCTACCATTAGCCAAGAGCCTAACGGTGCTTACTAACTGAGTTTGAAAAGGATATTAAAGAAGTTCCAAGCGATAATAATATTGTTGGGTTTGATTTTGCTATGTCTGAACTTTTTGTTAGCTCCGATAACCAAAGGGCTGACTATCCAAGATTTTTTAGAAAGTTAGAAGCTAAATTAGCTAAAGCTCAAAGAGAATTATCAAGAAAAGTTAAATTCTCACAAAATTGGTGTAAAGCAAAATTAAAAGTTGCTAAAATCCACCAAACTATCAAAAACAGTAGAAAAGATTTTCTACATAAATTGTCAAAAGAACTTGTTACAAAGTACAATGCCATATGTATTGAAGACCTCAATATGAAAGGTATGAGTCAAGCATTAAACTTTGGTAAATCTATCGCTGATAATGGTTGGAGTATCTTTACAACCATGCTTCAATACAAATCAATGTTTTTAGGTAAACAAGTAATTAAGATTGATAAATGGTTTCCGTCATCTAAAACTTGTTCATTTTGTGGTGCTATAAAAACTGAATTGTCACTATCTTCAAGAGTTTATAAATATGATAGATGTAACTCAGAGATAGACAGAGACCTAAATGCAAGTATAAACGTTCGTGAGGTAGGTAGAAGCCTACTAGCCTATTAAAATATATATCAGGGTAGGAACTATCCGCAGAGTGTAATTAATATATCTGACATGAGTCAGATACTTCTCACGAAGCCCCGCCCTCTATTAGGGCGGTGGTAGTTCACTTTATTTCTTTAGGAAAATTAGGATTATACATTCCCATAAATTCATATTTAGTTGATAATTTTTTTTCTATTAATCTAGATATTTCTTCTAATGTAAATTCTAAAACTTCATTTCTCAAATCTTTTTTCTTTAAAAATTCAATTAATGTATTGGAAGTTAAAAATTTATTTGAATCTATTTTTAAAATATATATCGAAGATTTTGACATCTTTTCTCTTTTTTTTATTTCAAATATATTTTGTTCATCCATATTTTTTAATTTAGTTAATATTAAGTTCATAGATCCCACCTTTTTTTATTTTATTATTTCTAATTATTTTATAAAAAATAAAAACTCTACGTTTGAATCATAAGTCAAAAAACATAAAATTTCAAGCTTTTTTTGACTTTGTATTCAAATTCTTAGATCTAACTTTGAAAGTTCCATTTTTTCTATTTTAAATCACTTAATTTTAATACGCTCTAATTTAGAAAAAATTGAAAAAACATTTTCTAAATAAAAACACTATTGACATAATAGTGCGAATATGGTATTATTAATTGAAACCGATGATTAAGTAAATTTAATACCCCCCAAAAATTTATTTAAATCTTTTTATTTTAACACTCCCCCGTGTTATAAAAACCTTCCTTTTCCCCAAAAGGAAGGTTTTTTATTTTTATATCTTCTAGAATATAGCCCAAATCTTCTAATTATTTTAAAGTTTTTAGGTGGAATATGTGCTAATAATCTTCCAATGAATTGAGTCATGGAAAGAGTTAGAAATATTTTCTTTGGAGAGTCAAGTTTTTGATATCAAAATGTAATAGAGGAGTCCGTAATATCAGTAATCCTATATTCAGCTATTGTAGGGTGCGTGAGATATCGTCCAATATATTTAGTAATTTCAAAAACATTATTAATTTTTTTATCAGATTTTACATAGAATCCATCGTTTTATTTACGATAACACAAAGAAATTTTATTTTTTATATAGAAAAATTTGTTTTAAAAATAAATTTAAACCAAGAATTTTTGCTTTTAAAAAGCTTAGTTTTCTTGGATTTTTTATTTTTTGTTAATTAATAAAATATTATATATTTTTTAAGTTACCCTCATTAATAAGTGTTTATTTTTATCAAAATATTAGAAAATTAGAAAAATTACATTGTTTATAGTTGTTTATATTGTTATATATTGTTTATATTGTTATGTACAAAAAAAAATATAAAAAAAGCTTGTTTAAGCATTGATTTTATTATGAAAAGTAATGTTTTTATTACCACGTATTACTGGGGACTTGTTGCACGCATTAATGAGGGTGTTTACACGCATTAATGAGGGTACTTACACGTATTAGTGAGGGTACTTACACGTATTAGTGAGGGTTTTTTAAAATTTAAACGTATTACTGGGGGTAATTTATTCATTTATTATATTTGCACGCATTAGTGAGGTATATTTTATAAGAAAAAATGACTGTTTTTAAGAATAATTTATATATTTTTATAAGAAATTATGTTAAAATATATAAAAAATTGAATGATTTTCTAGATAACCCCCATTATTAAGTGTAAAAAAATTTAGATTATTTTTAAGGAGATAAATTAATGAGTAAGTGGTATGAAGAGGAAGTTATAGATACACCAGAAACAGAGATAGTAGAAGAAAATATCTATGTAGATGAAGATTTTATTAAAAATAAATCCTTAGTTCGTGTTGATATGAACGTTATACAATATCCACTTTTTTCTAAAAATACAAGAAGAAAAGTAAATCAAATTGTAAAATATTATTTTAATAAAAATCGTGATACATATATAAATGTTACACCAAAAGCAGGAGATTATATACCTGGAGAATTAGAAGAAAAAGTTTTTATAGCCTTAATGAAAGTTATGAAAAATAAAGGTATGCCAAGAAGATTTATTGTAACAGCAGCAGAGCTAAAAAAAGAACTAAAGCTAACAACTAAAGATTATGTAAAAAGGATTAAAGAAAGTTTATCAAGATTAGCAACTTCTAACTATAACTTTAAAAATACAATGTATTCTTCTGTGAATAAATCAATCTTAACTCAAGATATTGAAACAACAATTCTATCACTAAAAACAATTAGACTTGATGATAGAAAAAATAAAACTCTTAAAGATCAGATCAGTGATAACAGAATAAAAGAAGTTTATGAAATATCCGTATCAGATCATTTTTACAATAATATAATGACAAAAGGTTATATGGTTTATAATTCTGATATTTTATTAGATATAGATACCAGTACGGCTCGTACAATTTATATGTTAATAGAAAAGCTTAGATATCATGAGCTTTACTTAAGAATAGACACACTTTTTTTAATAAAAAGAATTCCATTAAAGTTTAATCCTAAAAATCCACATAATACTATAAAAATTTTAGAAAATAATTTAAACGAATTAAAAATAAAAAATTTAATTAAAGAGTTTAATTTTGTAAAAGATAGTACTTGGGAAAAATCAGAGATAGAGATACATTTTTATGAAGATTCAGCTGAAGAAAAACAAGAGAGATTTTTCGATGATTTTAATGATTTTAAAAATATTTCTACTCAATTAACAATATCTGCAACAGAGCACGATACATTAACTGAAAACGAAAAAGAACAATTGGAAAAAACAATTATAACTAAAGAGTTGATAGAAGAATTATTTAATAAGTTACCAAATATAGCTAAAAAATTGAAATCTATGCCAAAAACTATAGCAGATAGTATTGAAAAATATGGAGAAGAAAAAGTAAGAGGAACAATAGCTTATTTAAATAAGCAAAAAAAATTAACTAGTCCAAGAGCATTTTTCTTAAAAGCTTTAGAAAATGATTGGGCAGGAGATATTATTATAGAAAAAACTAAAAAAGAAAATTTATCTCAAGAAAAAATTGAAATAAGAAAAGATGAAGTAATTGATGAAAAATTTCTTCAATTAGAAGCTTCTTTTGAGTTATTAACTCAAGAAGAAAAAGATGAGATAGAAAAAAATGCATTTAAAAATTATATAAAAATATGTGGAATGAACACTAAAATACAGAAAATGGCTTTTAATGCTGGAAAAAAAAGAATAATTTTAAACTATTTAAATGAAATAGATTATTTTAATTGTAACTCTTCACCAGAATTAGAGGTAATAGAAATAGAAGAAAAAAATAAAAGCTATTCAGAGCCTTTAACTAAAGAATTTTTATCATTAGCAAAAGATTATATAAATAATGTGTTAATAATGCTAGAAGGAGATTTCTCTAAAGAGGAGTTACTAAGATTGAAAATGAGATTAACAAAGGAAGTATTAGCAGGGAATATTCAAACTATAGATGATGTTCAAAATAAAGTTGAGGAAATTTTATTAGGAAAATAATTTAATAAGTAATTTTAAGATAAATAAAAAGCACTTTTTCATTAGTTGAAAAAAGTGCTTTTTTTATAAAAAAAAGAGATTATCTTAAGATAAATCCCTTCTACTCGCGGACAAATTATAACATTAAAAATATTTAAAATCAATAAAAGTGAGAAAAAAATATTTTTTAGGCTTGACATAACACAATAAAAGAAGTATTATTTTATTAAAGTAAAATATAGAAAATTTTAATGTAAAGTCCTTTCTACTCGCAATAGAAAATTCATTAAATTTTTCTAAAATTTAGGAGGATAATAATGAAAATAAACTATCGTGAAAATTTGATAACAGTAACATTAAATTTAAATGGAGCAAAGATATCTTTAGAAGGAAAAAATTCAGATGAAATTGAAAAAGCTCTTAAAAATTTAAAATTATTGTTAAGTTAAGGAGTTAAGAATGATAAAAAAATTATCGTTTTCATATAAAAAAGATGGAAGATTAAATGGGTGTAGATTAAATTTATCTAAAGACATTTTAAATTTTTTATCTATAACTGAGGAAAACAATAACATTATTTTTGAATATAAAAATGATGAAATTATTTTAAAATATGGAAAAACTTTAGTAGAGCAAGAGCAAAAAACGGAAAATGGAAAAATTCTTTTATTAATAAAAAATTATAAAGTTAAATTTGATAAAGTAGGAAAATATAAGTCACCAAAATTAGTAATTCCGTTGCCTATTATAAATAGTTTAGGCTTAACGGAAGAGAAAAAAGATGTTGTAATTACACTATTAGATGACGCTGTGAGTATAAAGCCAAATGTGGAGGGAAAAGTGGATAGAAAAGGAAAAGTATATACAATAAAAGTTAATAAAGGTGGAGTAGGAAAAACTTTTTTAACAGTTCAATTATCAGTTGGACTATCATTAATTGGGAAAAAAGTATTAATTTTAACATCAGATTCTCAAAATAATGTGTTAGACTATACAGCTCCACAAGAACATAAACCTATTTTTGATAGTGGTTTAAAAGCTTTTGTAAAAGGTGAAGATGGAGATATTGTAAGAATAAGAGAAAATGTTGATTTTATTCCACTTGAGGATTCTAAATTTTCTACAACATTTTTAAATAATCTTCCTAAATTTATAGAAAAAATGAAGACAGAATATGATTTTGTTTTAATTGACAGTATTCCAACTATGAAATTGGATACAATATTTGTAGAGTGTTCAGATAAAGTTATTATTCCTTGTTTCTGCGATAGAGTTACAGTTGAAGGAGTTATAAATGTAGTAGAAGAAGCTGGTATTGATAAGATATTTTCGATAATAGTTAATAAATATAGGAATACAACAAATCAAAATAAATATTTAGATGATTTAAAAAATGTTTTAGGACAAACAACAATACTTCTTCCTGAGCCAATAAAAGAGTTATCGCAAATTGAGACTCTTTTAGAAAAAGGAAAAAGTATTTGGGAAACAAATTCAAAAGGATTACAAGAAGTTCAGGATAGTTTAATAGAAGTTATAAAAGGGATGTAACACATGTGTTACAAGAATAAAATTTGTGTTACAGTGTTATATTAAAAATTAAGTTTGCTTAAATTATACAATGAGGGGTGTTCAATGGGAGCAATAGATAGATTGAGAAGAGCTACTGAAGGAGCTAGCAAAGAAGTCATTGAAAAAGAGAAGAGAAGTGAAGCACTAGAAATAATAAAAAATGTAGCTAAAATAGAATTTTGTGAAACTAAAGAGGAAAATGAGTTTTTAGAAGTAAAAACTAAAGAGATTTTAAATTTACAAGCTAATGCTTCAATTCAACTTGGAAAGATTTTTAAAGAAGTTTCAGAAAAAATACAAGAGGAGATGACATATTGTCAATGGTTAGAATTAGTTGGTTTTAATAGAATGACAGCTTTGAGACATAGAAGAAGATTTGAACTATTTGAGAATACTAGTACTGACACGGCAAAAGAAATTGTAGGATCTTTAACTTTCAGAGAGATAGAAAAAATTTATAAAAATTTAGAAGAAAATTTAACATATTTAAACACATCAAATAGTGTGATTGAGTTTAAAATGTTTTTAAAAGCAGAAAATTCAATTAAGAGTGAAGAGATTAGAAAAGAGATTGGAGTAAATATAAATTTTGAGATTTTTAATAATATAAAAGAAAAAATTCAGTATGTTGATGATAAAAGAAAAGAAGAGATAGAAAAATTATTATTAAAAATAGAAAAATTATTAAAAGGTTAAAAATTTAGATGTTTATATATTAATTTTTAAAATCAAGAAAAATAATTAAAATATAATTGAAAAGACCACAGATTAAGAGCTTTTTTAATCTGCGGTCTTTATTTTTAAATAGTTTTGATTTGTTGGATTCTACCAACAGTTCCATCTTGAAGTCTAACTTTTATTCCGTGAGGGTGTGTGCTCGAGTTTGTAAGAATATCTTTAACAACTCCTTCAGTAAGTTTTCCAGTTCGTTGGTCTTCTTTTTTTACTATCATAACTCTTAATCCTGCTTTAATATCTTTTCTATTTTTTCCTGTCATATTATTCTCCTTAAAAATAATTAAATTCTTATGTATATTATATATCAAGAAACAGAAAAATAAATAAAATATTTAAATTAAATAAAAAATATAGTTGACTTTTTTTAAAAAATACGGTATAATAATTTTGTTCGTGAGAGAAATGTAAGTTTCTAACTAGGACGCCTGGGTGGCGGAATAGGTAGACGCACAGGACTTAAAATCCTGAGCTATCTGATAGCGTGCCGGTTCGATTCCGGCCCCAGGCACCATTAATGTAATATCGCGGGATAGAGCAGTTGGCAGCTCGTCGGGCTCATAACCCGAAGGTCGTTGGTTCGAGTCCAGCTCCCGCCACCAAAAATTAAATAAAAAACTAACAAGATATGCGTCATTAGCTCAGATGGTAGAGCACACGACTTTTAATCGTGTTGTCACTGGTTCGAGCCCAGTATGACGCACCATCACCTGCCCCGTTCGTTCAGTGGTAAGGACAATAGATTTTCACTCTATAAACAGGGGTTCGATTCCCCTACGGGGTACCAATACGAACTTTGAAAGATGTAGAAATACATCTTTTTTTTATAAAATTAAAAAGATGAAGTACGCATATATTTATTGCATACTTCATCTTTCTTTATTTTTTATATTTAGCGTTTAATGTAACTTTATCTAGAATATGATCATTCATCTTAGCATAAAGTTCATTTAAATAAAATCCAGGTTGTAAATTGATCTCTTTGTCTAGAGCGTAGATAGTAATGTTATAAGTATGATCTGTATCTGGTGGTGCAGGACCTCCAAAATGTGAGGCATCACTTTTATTTAATCCTCCTATAGAAGAGATCCAGCTATTAACACCTTGAATTATCTCTTTATTTTCTAAGCTAGCATTTTCTTGAAGTTTAGTAGTTGTTTTAGGAATAATTGCAATCCAATGTATCCAAGAAAATCCTGTAACAGGAATAGCATCAAAATCTTCCATAACTAAAGCATAACTTTTAGTATTTTTAGGAGCATTTTTCCATTCTAAAGGAAAAGATAAACTAGGCATACCATTTAGATTTTGAGCTCCATGTTTACCATATTTTTCTTTTATATATCCATTTTCTATACCATTGCTTTCTAAAGTAAATCCAAAAGCTGAAATAGATAAAGCACTTAATGTTAATAAAATATTTTTTTTCATAATAGATTCCTCCTAAGTTTTAATTCAACTTAAGAATAACACACTATTTATCATCTGTTAATAACTCACTTTTTTGTAAGTATTTAATTCCTAACTCTTGAAATTTTGCAAAAGTAGGAATTAGCTCTTTTCCAAACTCAGTTAATCTATATTCAGTATGTTTTGGATAAACATTATATTCAATTTTTTCTAAAAGTCCATTTTCAATCATATCATTTAAATGTTGGATCAACATTTTTTCATTACAACCAATAATATCTTTTTTTAAATCAGTTAGACGTTGATTTCCTAAACGCATTCTCCATAAAATAATAGGGGTCCATTTTCCTCTTAAGATAAAGAAAACAGCTTCTAAAGGACAAGTTATTTCTCTCATTTATTCACCTTTTGATTTGAAATTATTTTTACTTTATTTGGTATTTTCAAGAGCAGCTTTTAAAGCCTTTTTAAAAACATCAGATGTATATGTGGCTCCAGCAACTGAATCTATATCTGCTGAATTTTTAATTTTTGCTTCTTCTATTAATTTAGGAAGTACTTTTTTCGAAATACTTTTCTTTGTATTATCTTCTAAAAGTTCAATATTTTTAATTTTACCATTTGAATCTTTTTCTAGTTTTAATTTAATTTCGTATCCATATTTATCATCTTTACCAACTCCAATAGATTCACTACTAAAAGTTACAGTTGAAATTAAAAAACTAAAGATTAATATTTTTTTCATAATAAATACCCCTTTTAAACATGATTATCTTTTAGAATATCATAAAGCTACATAATTTGTAAACTAATTACTTCTAGGTAACTGGTAACAAAATAGTAACTAATTGTTTTTATACTTATCTTATATTATTCTTAAAGTATAAGAAAGTCCAATTAAAAATTTAGAGAGGTGATTAATGGTGAATGTTCTTGAAAAAAAATTATCAGAAAGAAGAGAGTCAGCTAAAAATAGGATAAGTCCAGAAATATTATCTAAAATGTTAGAAGCTACTCAAAGTTTAAAAAATAGTGAATTAGAAAAAGAGGCATTTAATATTGGAGATAAAATAGAAGATATGATTTTATTAAATAATTTAGGAGACAAAGTGTCTATAATGGAAGTTTTAGGAAAACAACCAGCAATTATAAGTTTTTATAGAGGAACTTGGTGTCCATATTGTAATTTAGAATTATCTACATACAATAAGTTATTAAAGGATAAAAATAAAATTAAAATGATAGCAATCTCTCCAGAAAGACCAGAGAGTTCTATTAATGTTGAAAATCTCAACTTTGAAGTTCTTTCAGATATTGATAATAAGTTTGCTAAAAAATTAAATCTGACATTTGATATAACTGAAACAATTGAAAGTATCTATGATGGATTTGGAATTAACTTAGAAAAATCTCAAGGCAAGAAAAGTAGAATTCTTCCAATTCCTGCAACTTATATAGTAGATTCATCAGGAGTTATTGTGTATGCCTATATAGATGCTGATTATACAAAAAGGGCAGAACCAAAAGATGTTATAGATAAGTATTTAGAACTTATAAAATAAAAATTTAATGTCATACAGTGACGATGGAGGAAAAATTATGAAAATTATATTATTCACATTACCAACTTGTAAGTATTGTATACCGGCTAAAGAATTATTAAAGGATAGAAAAGATATCAAAATCATTGATTTAGAGTCTCACGAGGAATTAGCTATAAAATATGGAATTAGATCTGTTCCAACTTTAATAGAAGAAAGATGTAATGAATTTAAGTCATATGTAGGATTAGATCAAATTCAAGAGTTTATTAAGAAAAATACTTGTTCTAAACCATGTTGTAAAGATAATTAATTTAATGTAAATATATTAGAGAGGAATTAAAATCCTCTCTATTTTATTAGTTGAAAATTAAGTAAAAAAAATTTATACTAATATTAGTATAAATTTTTCAATAGTAAGAAATTATGTAAGGAGATATTGTGATAAGAAAAGCAAAAAAAATAGATATTACAAAAATTATGGAAATTATAACAGCGACAATAAGTGAGATGAAGTTATATAATAATACTCAGTGGGATGAAACATATCCACAAGCGATAAATTTTTCAAAAGATATAGAGGCTGGAGATCTATATGTAGATGAGCTAAATAATGAAATAAGAGGATTTGTTTGTGTAAATTATGTTGAACCTACTGAATATAATTGTATCAATTGGCAATCTTTGGAAAAAGCTATGGTTGTTCATAGAATGGCAGTGAATTCAAATTTTAGAAATCAAGGAGTGGGAATCTCTTTGTTAAAATTTTCTGAAGAGTTAGCATTAAAAAATGGAGTTTCATATTTAAAAACAGATACATATTCAATAAATGATAAGATGAACTCTCTTTTTAAAAAATTTGGTTTCAGATTAGCTGGGGAGATGGAGTTTTTAGGAAAAGAGAAACCGTTTTATTGCTATGATAAAATAATAAAAAATATAGAGGAGGAGATTGATGGCAATTGAAAAGGTTAAAGAATATTTTAAGGGATTTGGAATTGAAAATAGAATTCAAGAGTTTGAGGTATCTAGTGCTACGGTGGAGTTAGCAGCAGAAGCCTTACAGTGTGAACCGTGTAGAATAGCAAAGACGCTATCTTTTGTCATTAATGATAATCCTATTTTAATTGTGACTGCGGGGGATACAAAAATTGATAATTCAAAATACAAAGAGCAGTTTAAATCAAAAGCTAAGATGCTTAAATTTGATGAAGTATTAGAAATTATTGGACATGAAGTTGGAGGAGTTTGTCCATTTGGAGTTAATGAAAATGTAGATATTTATTTAGATAGTTCTTTAAAAAGATTTAAAACTGTATTTCCAGCTTGTGGAAGTAGTAACAGTGCGATTGAATTAACAATAGAGGAAATAGAAAAATATACACCTTTTATTTCGTGGGTTGATGTATGCAAAAAATAGATGTTAGAGATAAAATAGTTAGTGAAAGATTAAACTTTCGAGAGATTACTGAGGAGGATTTTCATTTAATATTTAATATTTTAAAAGATAAAGAAATTATGTATGCATGGGGTCATGGATTTTCTGAAGATGAAACTCAAGAGTGGATTAAAAAAAATAGAATTCGTTATAAAAGTGAGGGGTATAGTTATTTTTTTGTTACAGAAAAGAAAACAGGAAATTTTATTGGACTCATTGGACCTTTGATAGAAAATATTGATGGTAAAAAATATATAGGAGTAGCTTATATATTGGATAAAAAGTATTGGGGATTTGGTTATGCTACAGAAGCAGTAAAGGCGTGTATAAAGTATTCCTTTGACATTCTAAAAGCAAATAAAGTAATTGCTGAAATTAGACCAGAAAATGTTAACTCTTGTAAAGTGGCTGAAAGAGCTGGGATGAAGGTTGAGGGAAAATTTGTAAAAGTTTATAAAGGGGAAAATATGTTACATTTAATTTATAGTATTTTAAAAGAAAATAGAAATAAATAAGAGAAAACTTATGTCATCTCTTATTTATTTTTGAAAAATTTAAAATCTAATTTTTAAAATTTAATTGAGAAAAATTATAAAGTCCTCTTTCGTCACCTTTAAATCCTGCAATATTATTTGTAATACCAACAGAGTAATTAGGATAATACAATGGTAAAATAGCATAATCTTCATATAATTTCTCGGCAGATTTTTTTAGATAGTCTTCTCTTTTCTCTAAATCATAAGTTCTAGAAAGCTCTAGAAGAGAATCGAACTCTTTATTACTATATAGTGTCCTTCTGCCTGCTTCAGGAGCATTTTGAGAGTGAAACAAAGGATATAGTACTCCTTCAGCATCGAAAGTTCCATTAACCCATCCACCAAGAAGAAGATCGTGCTCTCCTTTAGCAGAAGAATCTAAATACTTAGCCCAATCTAAAATTATAATTTCAGATTCAATTCCAACCTCTTTTAAATTAGCTTGGATTATTTGAGCATTTGTTTTTCTGGTTCCAACGTCATTTAAAATAATTTTTAAGGTACGATTTATTTCAACATCTTCTACTTCTATTTCTTTCGTGTTAGGAGAAAAACCATATGAATTTTTAGGAATCATAGACGTTGCAATAGTTCCACTTCCTTCTAAAGAAGTAGCTATTAAATCTGCTTTATTTATTGCTTTGGATATTTTTGCTCTTTCTTCTAAAGTTAATTTTTCATTATTAAACCAAACCATTTCTGTAGTTACAGAGGGAGTTTCAATAACTTGTATTCCTTTACTTTTTACTAACTCTTTATCAATAGGAGGAACATTGGTGTTGATTTGAATTTCCTCGGCCTCTAAAGCCATTGTTCTAGCATTATCTTCAGGAATAGCTCTAAATATGATTTTATTTTTCCCAGGATTTTTAGAATAATTATTTGGTGATAATTCAATAGTATCAATATCTTCTTTATCCAATTTGAAAGAACCAGTTCCAACTAATCCTTTATTAGTTTCTTTTAAAAGAACAATCATTGGATATGTCATATTATTTAAAATTGAAGGTGTGGCAACTTTAAAAGTAATTACAACTTTATTTCTATTTATTTTTATAGTGTCAATATTTCCAGTTAGAAATTTACATCCAGGATGAGTTAAAGTTCTCTCAAGACTATTTTTAAAATCTTCAATAGTAACAGAATCTCCATTGGAAAATTTTAAATCTTTTTTTGGAGTAAGTTCTAAAGTATCGTTTATAAAGATGTATTCATCAAGTATATTAGACTTTAATTCTTTATTTTCATAGTATAAAAATGTTTCAAAAATTTGATTAGTAACAAGTAATGAAGGAATATCATTAGATACCATAGGATCTAGTTTTTTTATTCTAGATGGCGTTCCGATTATAATATTTTTTTCCTTTTCTTTTTCGCAACCTACTAATGCTAAACTTCCTAATAAAATTCCAGACAAAATAATTTTTTTCATGTTAATATTCCTCCACATTTAAATTTATTGTATAAAAATAAAAAAGCTTGAGAGAATCTCCCAAGCAACGTGTTGTTAACATATTTCTTCGGGAGATCTCATTTAAGTAAATCAAAATGAGTTCGTCCCAAAATTAAAAAATTAATTTTTGGTATCAACTCCCAAAGGCATCATATTCATCATTGTAGTTTTCATTGTTATTTTAAACATAGTAACCACTCCTATAAAATATTTTTGTATACTTTATCATAAAAAAATATGTTTTCAAGTTTTTTATTAAAAAAATTAGAAAATATATTTTATACTGACATACTCATGTAACAAATTTATATTATTATAAACTATATAATTTAAATAAGGATGTGATTTTATGTTTTTAGTTTTAATAGTTTTACTTATATTTTTAATTGTTGATAGAAGAGAATGTTGTGGAAGAAGTGATGACAATAAAAGAGGTAAATCTTATAATTTAATTTCAAAATTAACTGTTATTGGATTAATTGTTTGTATAGTTTATTTTTTAATAGGGAGATTTTTTTACTCAAATTTATTTATGATGAGGGGATTGAATAGTTTTTTAATTGGATGTTAGGTGAGAAAATAAAAAAAATCCCTTATAGAAATTTCTATAAGGGATTGTAAAATTCAATTACTTTGCAGAAACAATGTTCTCAGCTTGTAATCCTCTGTCACCTTTAACAACATCGAATTCTACTTCTTCGTTTTCTTTTAAAGACTTGAATCCGTCTTTTTTGATTTGAGAGAAGTGTGCGAATACATCTTTCCCATCCTCACCAGTGATAAATCCAAATCCTTTTTCTTCGTTAAACCATTTTACTGTACCTTTCATTTAAGTACCTCCGTTATTTTTAATTGTTAGTAACTATTTACCCAATCAATATTATTATAAAGAAGTACTCGTTAAAATAGTTCCTTAAAAATCTTTATCTACTTGTGTTATTTCCTTACTACAAAATTAGTATAACATATAATTTTCAAAAAGTAAACATTTTATTTTAAAATATTTTATTATGTTTATTTTCTTTATGTTTTTAATTAACTATATTTTAAAAATGAACAGAGACTTAATAGGTTAATATCGTTGATTAATCTAGCTCTTTTAGTAAATTTTTTAATTTTTCTTTAGTTTGACAATCTGTGAAAGCTGCGTCAACACTATTAAAATAAATATTTTTATAAGTATCTAAATCAATTTCAAAATTTTCTTTTATAACATGACACTCGTTAGTTAAAGTTGTGTTTGACACAGTTCTATTATCTGTGTTTATTGTAACTTTAATTCCATCCCTATGAAAGTCTAAAATTGGATGAATATCAAATGATTCGATAGCTTTAGTTTGAACGTTGCTAGTTGGACACATCTCTAGAAAAATATTTTTTTCTTTTACTAGTTCATAAGCTTCTTTACAATTTTTAATATGAATTCCATGTCCAATTCTTTCTGCTCCAAGAGTTTGAATTGCATCTAAAACATTTTCACCGATTCCAGTTTCACCAGCATGAATTGTAATGTTGTATCCATATTCTTTTCCCAATGAAAATGGATGAATGAACTTCTCACAAAATCCTCTCTCTTCACTAGAACAAAGATCGATTGCTACAACTCCATCTCCTAAATATTTTTTTCCAACTTCAATAACATCATAAATTGTCTCAGCAGGCATATGTCTTAAAAATGATAGAATTAAATTCCCTTTTATATCATAATTTTTCTCGCCATCTTTTATTCCCTCTAAAACACTTTGAATGATCTCTTCAGGAGATAGTCCTTTATCAGTATGTAGTAATGGAGCAAATCTAATTTCTATATATTTTATATTTTCTTTTGCTGAATCCTCCATTAACTCATATGCAACTCTTTTTAAGCTTTCCTTTGATTGCATAATAGCTACAGGAACTTGGAATCTTTGTAAATATTCGTTTAAAGATGTACATTCCATAGGGGCAATTAAAATATTTTTTATTGTTTCAATATTGGAAGTGGGTAGGTCGACACCCTCTGTTTTTGCTAATTCAATTATTGTTTCAGGTCTTACACTTCCATCTAAATGACAGTGTAATTCTATTTTAGGTAACTTTTTAAAGTTCATACATCCTCCTCTAAAATTTAAATTTTATAAATAAAAAAATCCCACTCACAAAGAAAATATGACATGATATGTGACATATTTTCTTCGTAAGCAGGAATTAAGGTTCCACGGTAGATACCCCTATACCAAATTAATAGGGTTATACGAAGGGTTTTTATATAATTTGTTCCGTATATTATATAATATAAATTATTTATATGTCAATAAAAAAATATTTAAACTATTCAAAAAATTTAGAATGAAATATTTTATTATAAGATATTACAAGGAAAAAATATTTTTTTCTTGTACATTTAATTGTCTTAAAATTTTAATTTTTTAATTAAAAGGATGTGATTTTATGAAATGTAACTGTGAAAAAGAAAAAATAGATTTAAAAAGACTAAATCCAGATATTGAAGGGGATGCTAGTGAAGTTATTGAAGAGGAGATACAGGAAACAATTGAAGATGACAAGTTGGCAGATGTAAAACTTTATGATAATTTAATTTTCCCAGAGGGATTGGAAAAAGTTGGAGAAACACCGTGGATGAATGAACAAAATGTTTTCCCCGATATTTTGAAAAAACATATGGCTCCAAAGGATAAGTTAGGTTACCTTATTGTAAAAAAAGGTGAGCTTGAGTTTGTATGGGAAGATGAAAAAGAAAAAGTCTATACAGTAGATGCAAAACATCCTCTTATTATTTATCCAGAAAGATACCATCACGTTATTTTAAGAGGGCCAGTGGAATTTAAAATAAAATTTTATAAATTTGATGTAGATAGAGTTAAAGATATGAGTGCTCTTAGACCAGGAGAGGAATTTATAAAAAAATAAAAAATAAAAGAGACAGCTTTAATTTTAAATTAAAGTTGTCTCTTTCTATATAAAATTTAATAATCCCCACACATAATATACCATATTTATATATAACTTTACAATTACTAAATAAAATTTTTATATTTAAATGAAAAAATTATTTAGAGATTGATTTTATGAATTCTTTAACTTTTTTTTCTAGAAGATCCACTACAATTTCTTTCTCTTCAAAAGTTTTCGCAGGGTATTTATCCATATCGAAATCAATAGTTTCTTTGGCAGGAACAAATGGACACTCTACAGCACATCCCATTTTAACAAGATAATCAATATTTTCTGGAAGGCTATCTAGAGAATGAGGTCTATATCCATCCATAGAAAGTCCTCTTGCTTCCATAATTCTAGCACCTTCTACATTTACTTTATCTGCAGGGTTTGTACCAGCACTAACTATTATAAAATCATTTGTTAATTCCTTTGCAAATCTCTCACAAATTATACTTTTAAAAGAATTTCCTTTACATACAAAAGCGATTGTTTTCATTTTTATGATTCCTCCTAAATTTTTATTATTTTCTTTTCTTTACAGTTTTCTATAAAATATCCTCTTGTTCTATTAGATATATTAACTAATATAAGCATAACAGGTACTTCAACAAGAACTCCAACTACTGTAGCTAAAGTTGCTCCAGAATTTAACCCAAATAAAGATATTGCTACAGCTACGGCAAGTTCAAAGAAATTACTTGCTCCAATCATTCCTGCAGGTGAAGCAATCTCATGAGGTAGCTTCCAAATTTTAGCCCATCCATATGCAAAGAAGAATATAAAGAATGTTTGGATTGTTAATGGAATAGATATAAGTAATATATCCATTGGATTATCGATTATTTTTCTTCCTTGGAAAGAGAAAATAATTGTCAGTGTTAAAAGTAAACCAGCTATAGTTATTTTATCAAACTTTTTAAGAAATATCTCTTTAAAGTAATTGATTCCTTTAGTTTTAATAATGTAGTGTCTAGAAACTATTCCTAAAATTAAAGGAATAACAACAAATAACACAACAGAAAGAATCAAAGTATCATAAGGAACAATAACATTATTTATTCCCAATAACAATGCTACTATTGGTACAAATCCAATAAGTAAAATTAGGTCGTTAACTGCTACTTGAACTAATGTGTATGCAGGATTACCTTTTGTAAGCTGACTCCAAACAAAAACCATAGCAGTGCATGGAGCTGCTCCTAAAAGTACTGCTCCTGCAATATATTCATCAGCTAAATTAAGTGGTATTAAATTTTTAAAAATTACTTTAAAGAATAAAACTGATATTAAATACATTGTAAAAGGCTTAACTAACCAGTTAGTTACACAAGTTACTGTTAGTCCTTTTGTATTTTTAGTTGCATTAATAATCGATGTAAAATCTATTTTTAACATCATTGGATAGATCATTAACCAGATTAAAATTGCAACAGGTATAGAAACGTTCGAATATTCAAAAAGCGAAAGTGTCTCAGGTACTGCAGGTATAAAAACTCCAATAGCCACACCTAAAACTATACATATTCCTACCCAAATAGATAGATATTTTTCAAAAAATCCCATTTTTCCTCCTTTAATTAAAAATTTTATATGAGTATACGCTCATATGTTAACATAAGCTAGCGACTTTGTAAATAACAATATTAAAAAAATCTAATTTAGTTTTTTCTAATATTATTTTTGACAACGCTAAAATTATATGATATAACAATATTAGAAATTTCTAATATACTTTGAGGAGGATTTTATGAGATTCATTGAAGATTTTTTTTTAAAAATGCTATGGCTTAATAATATGGCTGGTTATTTAGTTTCAAAATTTTTTAATATATCTCTAGATACAAAGCTTGGAGGAGCTCTACAGTTTTTTATCTATGACACAATTAAGATTTTTATTTTATTAGGTGTATTAATATTTGGAATTAGTTATATCCAAAGTTTTTTCCCACCAGAAAGAACGAAAAAACTTTTAGGAAGATTCAATGGAATAACTGGAAATACTTTAGCAGCTCTTTTAGGAACAATTACACCTTTTTGCTCATGTTCTAGTATTCCTTTATTCATTGGATTTACGTCTGCAGGATTACCAATTGGGGTTACTTTTTCATTTTTAATATCATCTCCTTTAGTTGATATTGCTTCTTTATTATTAATTAGCTCTTTCTTTGGATTCAAAATAGCTTTTATATATGTTATTGTGGGAATAATCCTTGCAGTTATTGGTGGAGTTATAATAGATAAGATGAATATGACAAAATATGTAGAACCATTTGTTTTAAATGTACAAAATGTAGATGTTGAAATTGGAGAAATGAATCATAGAGATAGATTTTTATTTGCCAAAAATCAAGTGAAAGATATTTTTAAAAAAGTTTGGCTACCTATTTTAATTGGAGTTGGAGCTGGAGCACTTATTCATAATGTTATACCAACAAAAATTATTGAAACTCTTTTAGGGAAAGACAATCCCTTTGCAGTTTTATTAGCAACTTTAGTAGGAGTTCCTATGTATGCTGATATTTTTGGAACTTTACCTATAGCTGAAGCCCTTTATCTAAAAGGTGTTGGAATTGGAACTATTCTAGCTTTAATGATGTCTGTTACAGCGTTATCTTTTCCATCAATGGTTATGTTAAGTAAAATCATAAAATTTAAGTTATTAGCTTTGTATGTTGGATTAGTTACTACTGGGATTTTAATTATAGGATATTTATTTAATTTTATTAACATATAAAATAGGAGGAATAAAATGGAAATTAAAGTATTAGGTGGATGTTGCAAAAGTTGTGATGTATTATTAGATTATGTTAATGAGGTATTAGTTGAACTAGATAAGAAAGCAAATGTTGAAAAAATAACTGATTTTGTTGAAATTGCAAAGTTAGGAGTTTTAAAAACTCCTGGAATTGTTATTGATGGAAAAGTTATATTTTCTGGACGGATGGCTGACAAAAAAGAAGTTAAAGAAATTTTATCTAAATATTAATTTTTTACAAAAAGAGTCTCAACTTAATATAAATTGAGACTCTTTTTTCTAATCTAAACAATGGTTTTTAGTTTTTAAAAATTCTATAAAACTGTTTTTATCTTCTAAAAATATACGATCTTCTAAAGAGTCTAAAATATCAGTAATAAAACTATTTTTTTCTAGTAATTCTAAGTTTAAACTATAATAAGACCATTTTCCCTTTTTTTCACAAATTATTAACTTATCTTTTCTTAGTTTGGTAATATGTCTAGAAGCATTTGATTGATTTAAATCTAGAATTTTTTCTAAATCACAATTACAAGATTTTCCAAATTCTTTTAAAATTTTTAAAATTCTTAATCTATTTAAATCTCCTAGAGATTTAAGTATTTCTAAAATCTCCATTATTCCTCCTTTTAAATATATACTATCTTTTGGCATAACTACTGAAAACAAATTTATCACTTCTATGATGAGACTCAGTGTATTCAAAAAGAGTTCCATTATCTAAGTAAGCAAAGTTTTTAACAATGGCTACAAGATTATTTCCTCTTAAATCTAAATATTTCTTATCCTCTTCACTAGGTGGTTCAACAGAGATTATTTTTTGAGCTCCATTTATTTTAATTCCTTTTTTATTTTCTAAAAATTCATATATAGAATCCATAGCAATTGAAGCAGTTAATCCTTCAACAACCTCTTTTAAGAAATAGTTATCATCTAAAATAACTTTTTCGCCACTAATTTCCCGTACTCTAATAACATGATAAATAGTTTCACCAATAGGAAAATGAGTTTTTTTATTTAGTTCCTCATTAATAATTAGAGTTTCAAAAATTGGAATGGATGTTTTATATTTTAAACTATTTTTTAAAGAAGCTTCTTTAAAACTTTCAGTTCCACCTAATAAAAAATTAACAGGAATTTTTTTCATTACAAAAACTCCCTTCCCGTGAACTGAGCTTAAAAGTCCATCACTTGCCAAAAGATCAATAGCTTTCCGAACTGTATTTCTACTAACTGAAAAAATATCCTTTAATTGATTTTCAGATGGAATTTTTTCTTCAGGTGGATAAGTTCCATTATTTATATTTTCCTTAATAAAGTTATAGATTTCTAAATATCTGCTTTTAGCCATTTTTTCTCCTAAATATATATTAACTGATTTTATTAAATATATTATATCAGAAAAAAAAAATTATACAAAGAAACAAACTTGTTTAAACAAGTTATTGACAAAATAACAAAAACTTTATATGATATGTTCAATAAAAGATTGAAAAGTTTTTTTAAAAACATTGGAGGGTAAAAATGGGTAAATACGAAAAAGAAGCTAAAGAAATATTAGATTTAATCGGTGGAAAAAATAATCTAATTAGCGCAACTCACTGTGTTACTAGACTTAGACTAGTTTTAGAAAATGAGAGTTTAGTAAAAAAAGTAGAGCTAGAAAATAGTTCTTTAGTAAAAGGTTGTTTTTCAGCATCTGGACAATTTCAAATAATAATTGGAAATCAAGTTAAAGATTTATATAAAGATTTTGTTATAATTGCAGGAATTTCAGAGGCAACTAAAGAGGAAACAAAAGTTGCTGCTAATGAAAAAATGGGAAGATTACAAAAAATTGTAGGTGGATTTGCAGAAATATTTACACCACTTCTTCCAGTTATTATTGCAGGTGGATTAATATTAGGATTCAGAAATATAATTGGGGATTTAGCAATATTTGGAGATGGAAGCCAAACTTTAACAAGTTTAAACCCTAAATTAGCAGAACTTCATAGTTTTTTATGGATTTTAGGTGAAGCTATATTCCATTTTTTACCAGTAGGAGTAACATGGTCTACAGTAAAAAAATATGGAGGAACAGAGATTTTAGGAATTGTTTTAGGAATAACATTAGTTTCTCCACAGCTTATGAATGCTTATGGATATGCCACAGCTCAAGCTATAGGAACAATACCTTTTTGGGATTTTGGATTTATAACTATTGAAAAAGTGGGATACCAAGCTCAAGTTATTCCAGCTATGTTAGCGGGAATTTTTATGGCAAAAATGGAACTTTTTTTAAGAAAATATCTTTCTGAAATTTTAAAAATGATACTACTGCCATTTCTAGTTTTATTTACAACTGTTGCTGTTTCATATTTAGTTATTGGTCCAGTATCTCGTGAGCTAGGAAATTATATTGCAGTAATATTTAATATTTTACTAACTGGTCCTTTTAGAGTATTTGGTTCAATACTTTTTGGAATGCTTTATGCTCCATTAGTTATAACAGGTGTTCATCATACATTCTTAGCTGTAGATTTACAGTTGATTGCTCAAGGTGGAACAATGATTTGGCCAATGATAGCTTTAAGCAACATAGCTCAAGGATCAGCAGCTGTAACAATTATGTTTTTAAATAGAAAGGATGAAAAATTAAAATCTTTGTCTCTATCGTCAGCAATTTCAGCTTGGTTAGGAGTTACTGAACCAGCTATGTTTGGAGTAAATTTAAGATTTATGTATCCTTTTTATGGAGCATTAATTGGTTCTGCACTTGCAGCTATTTATTCAACTTTAACAGGAGTTTTAGCAAACTCAATAGGAATAGGTGGACTTCCAGCATTTTTAGCTATTCAGCCTAAATTTTGGATAAACTACATTATAGCTATGGCTATAGCTTTTGTTGTACCAATTATAGCTACTTATTTATTGAGTAAAGGAAGATTTGAAAAAAAATAAAATTATAAATTTAAAATAAAGTGAGGAAAATTATGTTAGAAAAAGATTGGTGGAAAAGTGCCACAGTTTATCAGATATATCCGAAAAGTTTTTGTGATAGTAATGGTGATGGAATAGGAGATATTAGAGGAATTATAAGTAAACTAGATTATTTAAAAAATTTAGGTGTGGATGTAGTTTGGACAACTCCTATGTATGTCTCACCAATGATGGATAACGGATATGACATAGCTGATTACTATAATATTGACCCAATATTTGGAACTATGGAAGACTTTCATCTATTATTAAATGAGATGCATAAAAAAGGAATAAAATTAATAATGGATATGGTTATTAATCATACTTCTACAGAGCACTTTTGGTTTAAAGAAGCTTTAAAAGGACCAGAAAATAAATATCACAACTACTATATTTGGAAAGAGGGAACACCCAATAAAGCTCCTAATAACTGGGCTTCAAAATTTGGTGGAAATGCTTGGAAATATGTGGAATCCTTAGGAAAATATTATTTACATTTATTCGATGTAACTCAAGCTGATCTTAATTGGGAGAATCCAGAATTAAGAGCTGATATTTATAAAATGATAAATTTTTGGCTAGAAAAAGGTGTAGATGGATTTAGACTAGATGTAATAAATTTAATTTCAAAAAATCAAAATTTTCCAGATGATAACTATGAGACTGCTACATCAGATGGAAGAAAATTTTATACAGACGGACCTAAAGTTCATGAATATTTAAAAGAATTAACAGCTAATACTTTTGGAAAATATCCAGGAAGCTTAACTGTGGGAGAGATGTCATCAACAACGATTTTCCATTGTGTAGAGTATACAAAGCCAGAAAATAAAGAGTTATCTATGGTATTTAATTTTCATCATTTAAAAGTGGATTATCCAAATGGAGAAAAATGGGCTTTAGGAGATATGGATTTTAAATCTTTAAAGGAAATATTTTTCAAATGGCAAGTGGGAATAGAAAATGGAGATGGATGGAGTGCAGTATTTTGGTGTAATCATGACCAGCCAAGAATTGTTTCTAGATTTGGAAATGAAAAATATTTAAAAGAGTCTGGAAAAATGCTGGGAACAGCAATTCACATGTTAAGAGGAACCCCATATATTTATCAAGGTGAGGAGATTACAATGACTAATCCTCATTTTGAAAATATTAATGAATATAGAGATGTAGAAGCTCTAAATAATTATAAACTACTTCTTGAAAAAGGAAAAACTATTGATGAAGCTATAGAAATTCTAGGACAAAAATCTAGAGATAATAGCAGAACTCCAGTTCAGTGGGATGATAACGAAAATGCAGGTTTTACTAAAGGAACTCCATGGATAGGTGTGTCTAAAAATTATTCATCAATAAATGTTAAAAATAACTTAAAAGATAAAGACTCGGTTTTTTATCACTATAAAAAATTGATAGAATTAAGAAAAGAGTATAAAGTTATTTCTCATGGAGATTTTATTCCCATGTATGAGGAGAGTCCACAAGTATTTGGGTATATGCGTAAATTTGAAGATGAAAAACTTTTGGTTATAAATAATTTTTATGAAAATGAAATAGAAATTGAAATTCCAGAGATATTTGTTGGAAAAAATATTTTAATAAAAAATTACAATGATATATTATTAAATGGAAAAAAAATAAAACTGAGAGCTTATGAATCAGTTGTAATTTATTCATCTTAAAAAAAGAACCTCATTTTTGAGGTTCTTTTCTATTTAATAAGTAACTCTTCTTTAGAATGTATAAGCATTGTTAAAAGATCATTATATGGAGTTGAGATATCAAATTCTTTTCCTTTTTTTGAAATATAACCGTTGATATAGTCAATCTCTGTAAGTCGATGATTTTGTATTAAATCTTGATGCATAGATGGAAAGTGTTCTCCAGCTTCATTAGGATCATAGGTTTGTTCAACATTTTTTATAATTTCATCAATATTTAAAAAGATATTATATTTATTAGCTATTTGTGAAAACTCCTGAATTATTTTTGTAATAATTTTTTTAGAGTTTTTAAGTTGACCAAACTCTTCAATATTACAGTCTAGAATGGTACAAGTACTATTTAACACACCATTGATACAAGCTTTTTTCCAAATTGAAAGAACAACATTTTTACTATAAACTGCATTAAGATTTGCATTATTTAAAGTTTGACATATTTTTTTTGCAGTATCTTCCATAGTTGGGTCTAAATTTTGAATCTCCAAGTTTCCACTTCCTGTTAGCTTAACATGTCCAGGACCAATAAGTTCCGATGTCCATAAAGTAACTCCCATAAATATATTTTTCATATCTACAAACTCAGATATTGTTTCACTATGGCCTAATCCATTTAATAAGCAAAGAACTTTTGTATTTTTTCCAATTATTTTATTAATACTTTTTAGCATTGACTTTAATCCCATTGATTTAGTGAATAAAATTATCAATTCTGGAATTTCTATTGCCTCTTCAGGAAGAAAAATAGGAATTTTAATTGAATTTAATTTGTTATTCTCTTCAATTAAAAGTCCATTTTTATTTATTATATTAACATGTTCTTTCCAAGTGTCAACTAAAAACACATCATTTCCAGATTGTTGTAACATATATCCAAATCTTGAGCCCATAGCTCCAGCTCCAATTATTGCAATTTTCATATCTAATTATCTCCTTTGTTTCTATAATTAATATTTTGTTATGTATATTTGATTTTATCATAAAAAATTTTAAAAAAACTTGATTAAAATCAATATTATGTATATTTTTTTTAAGTACTTTAAAGATAATACAAATTTAAAAAGAAATATGTTAAAATTTTGTATGACTTAGTTAGAAAAGTTATTTGAAAGGAAAATATATGACATTTTTAGAGTATAGAAAAAATTTAATAAAAGATATTTTAAAATTTAATCCACAAAGAAAAGAGTATAGAAAAGGAGAAATTTTGACAGACATTAGTTTTTCTAATGAAAAAATTTTGATTATAGATAAAGGATTGATTAGATATTATCAAAATTTTTGTGAAGAAAAAGAATTTTTATTAGGATGTTATTCAAAGGAGAATATAATTATTTTAAATAGAATAAGTGATTTTTTAGATGGAGACAAGTATTTAGAAAACTTTTATATAGAAGTCTGTGAGGACACAATATGTTATATTATAGATAAAAAATTTTTAAAAAATTTATATAGTCAGGATATAGATTTGCATGAGAAAATTTTAGAATATACTTCTATTTTTTATCAAAAGTTATTTTTTCAAATAAGAGATATTAAATTATTTACTATGGAGAATGCAGTATTGTCATTATTGATTAGAGCATACAGAACTTATGGTAATAATAATGAGAATAGTTTTATTAATCATAAGATTTTAAATAAAAATATTGCAAAATCTTTAAATTCAACAGAGGAAACAGTTTCAAGAATAATTACAAAATTAAAAAAAGAGGGTTTTCTATCTATTAAAAATAAACATTTTTTTCTTGAAAATTTAGAAGAGATTGAGGAGAGATTAGGATGTAAATATTGTAGAAAAAGTATTTGCTATTTCTAATAAAAAAAATAAAGAAAAAGATTCTAGTGAAAGAAATCTTTAATTAATAAAAAGGAAATTCTGAATTTAGAACGAATGATAGAGCATACCTTATTAAGTATTAAATTCGTTTCAAATCGAGTAAACAAACCCTTGTTTATTTGAAAGTTGTTAATTTTTATTCTAGAGAATAAAAAAAGAACTAGATTTTTCTAGTTCTTTTTTTATCTTAATTTTTATATTTTTTCCAATCTCCTGAAGCAATAGGAATTAAATTATTATACGAAAATTTCGGATTAGTTGTATTATAAACATAAACATCTAAAATTTCTATTTCACCAGTTTCTAAATTCTTAATCTCTTTTTTTATTTTATTATATTCATTATTAGGATTATTTTCACCAAAATAATTTTCCATATTATCAATAGCTTTTAAATCACAATTTTCAACGGTTATAATTTCTCCAATTACAATTCCATCTTCTTCTAATAGAGCAGGATATTCTTGATCCTTAATAGCATATAGTTTACCTATAACTTCACCTAGTTCAATTTTTTTAGCTGCACCATTTATATACTTATTGAAATTAAAAAATCCCTCTCTTAAGCTTCCATAAACAAAAATTTTCATAGTTATCCTCCTTATTAATAAAAATATTTATCCTTAAATGGTAGCACAGAATGGAAGGTTTGTCTAAAAAATATTTTTTGACATAAATCTGTAATAATTTTTTATTAAGATATATTTAAGAAAAAATTACTTAGAGAATTTAATTGAAGGAGAATTAAGAGATGAAGAGAATTTTATTAATAGGGATTTTAATTTTTAAAGGATTAGCTTTTGCTAATGAACAAGATATAAATTTTGATGAATTAAAGCAAAATTTAAAAATAGAACAACAAATAATTTTTGATGAAATTTTTGATTTAAATGAAAAATTAATAGATAGCTATAAAGTGGAATTAAAATATTTGAGTACTTCTGATTTTAGTTATAATGAAAAGGTAAAATTTTTAGAATTGAAAATTAAGGAGTTAGAAAAGGATAAAGATTCTGAAATTCAAAAGCTAAAAAAAGATTTAATTAAAAATCCAAAAAGATATAAAATTGGTAGTGAAGGAACTTCTTCCTTAATTTAGTATAAATCTTTGAATATAATTATTTTAAGAGGAGATGATAATATGAAAATTATAAGTGAAGTAGATATTATGGGTAGATGGGAAATTGCTATTGAAACAAATAATGAGCGAGAGCAAGATATTATAAAAGAGAAAATTGATGAGATTGGAGCAGAATTTATGGAGTCAGGTGTTTCTGAGATTATAGTTTATGCTACTGGTGCTCAAAAAATCAAGTTAATTAGCTTTGTTTCAAATAATGAAAAAATATAAAATTTAAAAGACTGAGAAATCAGTCTTTTTTTAATTACTTTGTTATTATTTTTTTAAAAGAGGTTGTTTATTGAAAGAAAAAGGTGTAATATATAATAATATAAAGACAATATTTACAAAAATTAGCAAACTACGGGAAACTATAGGACGCAAAGCTAAAGGGCCTTCAAAATGGCAGCCAGTTGCACTTATTCACTTGTTTAAAAGTGGATAAGTGCATTTTTTTTTGAATATAAAATTACAATAAATATATATAATAAAAAACGGTTGGGAGGAAAACAATGAACAAATTTTTAGAGGAGAGAACTTTAAAACGATACTTAAAAAGAAGAGTAACTTTTACACTTTCACTACTTGTTAATTTTTTGATAACAGGTGGCATTTATGCCCAAGAAGAACCTTTAATTAAAGATGAAGAGAAGGTTTTAGAGGAAATGTTTTATAAAAAAAGTGATGAACGAAAAACACAAATATTTTTTGTGGGAGATCATAATCATACAAATGGTAGCAAAGATGGAGATAAGTCAGCTTTTGGAGATTTTTTTGTAAAAGAGGAGCAAATTAATGATAAACCAGCTGAAAAGATTCCAGATAAGAAACCAGAAGAAAACAAACCAGACAATGGATTTGTAGACAATATTATAAAAAATCATGATTTGGAAATTATGGATTCATTTATTACAGAGTTAAGTTTAAAAGATTTTGATATAAATAGTAAGCTACCAAATATTTCAACAAAAGAGCATTTAGACAATAGAAATATAAATAATATAAAAAATGAAAATTTATCGTTAAAAAAAATAGAAAAACCAGATTCATTCGAAATAACTCAGATAAATAATCCTGAACCACCTAAGATAGAGGAAATATCTATTCCAAATATAATAATCCCAGATATGAAAACTTATTCATCTGTTAATGCAGATGAACCATGGTTTTGGGAAGCAATAAGTCAAGGTTCGTATAAGAAGGGGCACAATGCAACTATTTCTGAAGTTATAATGGAATCTGGAAATTGGGATATAAATATAGCCGGGAGTTCAGCTTTAGATGGGTGGAGTGGAGAGATAGTAAATTATACTGCAAAATATGCTTCTCCATATCCAAAATATGCTATAACTAATAGAACTTACCAAACAAATGGAATTATAGGGGAAGGGAATGCAGGAATATATAGAGTAATTGGGTCTCCATATAGTTCTTTTGAAAAAGAAACAAAAGTGAATATAGATGCTAAAAATAGAGTTAAAGATTCACAAGGAGAATATGTGTTGAGACAATTTATTCATTATGATCCTCATGGAGATAAAGCTCAAAAATTGGAAGATATAAAAGAGTTAACAGCTGAAGAGAGAAATGAAGTGCAATCTTTATATGATAACTATGGGTTATATGGAAAAAGTGAGAATGCAGTATCCATGATTTTATCACTAAAAGGAGATATAAAATTAGTTGGAAATTCCATTAATATAGTAGGGCTTCAAGGGCATACTAAAAGAACGGAATCTTTAAATCCTTATTTATTAAATAGTGGGAATATATCAGTGGAGGGAAATAGTAATGTAATATTTGCATATACTGAAGCTACAGAATTTTATGGAGAGAAAAGAGATTATTTTACAACTAATTATGGAGATGGAAATATTACAATAAAAGATGGAACACAAAATTTTATCATGTTATTTAATAAAGATTATGCGAATAATCAGGAAGATTCTCATAACTTTAAAAACTCTGGAAAAATAAGTATTTTAGATGGAATACAAAATATAGGAATTTATGTAAAAAAAGAGATTAATAATGGAACAATAGATTTACAAACCCCAATTACAATTTTAGGTGGAACACAAAATATAGGATTTGTACATAAATTAGAAAGTGAGCATCCTGATAGAAATTTATTAAATGAGAAATCAAATATAAATTTAGAGATTTTGGGTGGAACAAATAACGTTGCGATAGTAAATGAAAATACTCAAAAATATGGAACTCATAAGATTAAGATTGAAAATTCTGAAAACTCTATCGGAGTAGTTTCTTCAAATGGAGAGTTAAATTTAAACACAGGAGTTCTATCAATAACAGGAGATAATAAAGAAGCTATTGGACTTTTAACAAGTGGAGGAAATATCAAATCAAATGGTGATATTGTAGTTGAAAATGGTTTAGAAAATAAAGTAGCAATAGCTAGAGATGGAAATACTATAGATTTACTTGGAAAAATTAATGTGAACACGAGAGATTCAAAAATATTTTATTCAGAAGGAGAGAATTCATCTATAATTATAAATGTGGATAATTTGGATGTAAACTTAACAGGTGAAAGTATAGGAGCATTTGCGAATAAAGGTGACATAACAATTTTATCAAGTACTAAATCAAAATTGAAAGATACTATTTCTAATTCATCTATAACAATAGATAATTCAAAAGAGGCTATAAGTAAAGGTGTAGGTCTTTATGCTGAAAATGGAGGAAAAATTCACGGGAAAAATTTGAATTTAAAAGTTATAAATGGTCAGGCAGGAGTTGCTTCAGTTGGAGTTGATTCTACAATTGACCTAGAGGGAGCAACAATTGATTATAGTGGAAATGGTTATGCAGTTTATACAAATGGAGGAGATGTAAATCTACAAAATGGAACAATTATTTTAAGAGGAAGAGGAGTTGGAGTAGAAGCGGATTTAGAGTCAAAATCAACTTTAGTTAATCTTTCAGGTGGAAAAATAGTTGTAACTTCAAATGATGCAGTGGCAACTAAACTAGTTAATACAAACAGTGATTTATATGTATCAAAATTAAAGTCAGGAATAGAAGGAATTTTAAATGTAGTATCTATTGAAGGTGGCATTGGAGTAGATGGAAAAATTTGTAACTCATTTAAAATTGCTGCAATTGATGGAGGAAATTTAAATATAGATACAGATATAGAAAAAAATTCAAATCAACCAGACGAAATAGGAGATTTCTATTATAAAAGATTTTTAGGACAACACTTAAAGTTAAATTTAGAAGCTGGAAAAAAAGTAGTTGCAAATGTATTAACCACTGATGCTGATAAATATTATAGTGGACAAGTATCTGGTCTAGAAAATAGTTCGAGCAAACTTGCGAAAAGTAATGATGAAACGCAAATAAATTTAGGAGCAAATTCGATAGTTGATGTTGACAGAATAGATTCTGGAAATGGTGCTATTGGAGCGTATATTGATTTTGGAAAAATTTCTCTTGCAAAAGGTTCAAAAATAATAGTTGAAAAAGGAGATAATATTATTAACTCTGGTGGTATTGGGTTATATGCAGTAAATGGAAGTTCAGTAGTTTCTAATGGGAATTTTGAAATATACGGTAATGATGCTACGGGAATATATAGTTTAACAAATAGAGTGGCGTCAACTGGAAAAGTTATTGAAAATGAATTTGGCTCTCAAGCTATTGGTCAAGGAATGGTTACAGTTATAAACAATGGAAAAATTAATACTTTTGGTGATAATAGTGCTGGAATTTTTGTAGAAAATAATGGGTCGAATAAAGATAATAGTTTAGCCAAGGTATATAATAATGGAATTATAAATTTATTAGGAGAGTCTAGTATAGGAATTTATGGATCAAATGCTACAATTACGAATGAAAATGAAATTTTATCAGGAAACCAAGGAATAGGAATATACGGAAAAGATGGAAGTATTATTGAAAAAGTTGGAGTTATAAAAGTTGGAGATGGAGGAACAGCTCTTGCTTTAGATGAAACATCGAATTTAGATAAGAGCATAACTGAGTTATCATTTACTGGTATAAATTCAGAAGTTCAAGAAAGAAAATTTGGATTATTTTTACAAGGAGAAACACCAAATTCAGCTAAAGAGATTAATTTTAAATTAAATGGAGATAGTTTTGAAAATGGAGTTCTTTTAGTAGCAAATAATATAATTCTTCAGAATAAAGGAGAATTAAAACCTGGTGAATCAGGAATGGGAATTTATGGAAACGAAGATATTTTTAATACAGGGACTATAACATTATCATCAAATTCTCAAGTAGGGATAGTAGGAGTTGGAAAAGACAATAAAATTTTCAATACAGGAACTATAAATCTATTAGGAAATAATGGTATTGGAGTAATTGCATCAAATGGAGCAAATTCTGTAGTTAATGACAATATTAAAATAGGAGGAATGAAAAATATAGGATATGTTGCAGAGTTAGGTGGAAAGATAACCATTGAAGATATAGTTAATTTTAAAAGTGAAAACTCTCTTGGAAATATATTTGTTTATGGAAATGGAGATGGAAATATAGAGGTAAACTCTAATTTTAATGTTAATGGTATAGCAAATGTTAAAAATGGGAATGCTATAGGAGTATACTTAAATGGAAAAAATTCTAAAAATAATTTGGTTTTCAATGAAAATGCTAGTTTAAATGTTAAAAATGGTGGGATAGGTATTTATAATATTGAAAATAATATTATTTCTTTAAATGAAGTTAACTCTTCAGAAAAAGGAAGTGTGGGAATTTACACAACTGGAGATTTGGCATTAAATGGAAAATTTAACATAGAAAACGGTGCTCATGGAATTTATAGTAGCAGTGGGAAATTAGATTTACTAAATTCAAATATTTATATGAATGGAAGTGGAGAAGGATCTGTTGGAACTATTTTAGATAGAGGAGCATCCTTAGTAAATGGAACTGTAGATTATGAAAATACAGGTAACGGTTTAAACTTAGCTTTAGCGTACATGAGAACAGGAGATCAAATTATTAAAAATGAGGTTGATATTAATTTATTGGGTAAAAATTCGATAGGGTTAGCTATAACTCAAGGATCAAATGTAAAAAATAAAGGAAATATTTTAGTTAATAATAATATGGGACTATATGTATCTGAAGCTGGAAAAAATAATTTAACAAACATAGGAGAGATTTTAGTAGATGGAGGTGTTGGTGCTTTTATAGAAGGAGCTAATAGTAGTTTTGATAATAATAGTGGAACTATAAAAGTTAAATCTACAAAAGATTTAGGGCTAGGAGTTTATTTAAAAAACAGCTCGGAAAAATCTATCAAACTTGGAAATATGGAAGTAGAAGCAGGAAGTGTTAAAGTTTGTGCTGAAAATTCAGTTGTAGATTTTGATTTAACTGGAAAAGAATCAAATATTATAAATTTAATTGCAAAGGAGAACTCTAGAATAAAAAATAATATCTCAGTAGGAAAAGATTCTGTGGGAGTTTATTTAGTGGATAACACAAATAGTTTTGAAAATACAAATATTTCTGTTGAAAAAAGTGATGGGATATCATCTATTGGAATCTATTTAAAAGATGGGGTAGATTATAATATAGATGGAGTAAACATAGAAAATAATGGTGGAATAGGTATTTATGGAAAAAATAGCAGTATAGTTTATGGTTCAAAATCTCAAATAGTATTAAATGGAGATAAAGGAGTAGGAATAGGGATTAAGGAATCTGGAACTGGAATAAATAAAGGGAAAATATTTGTAAGTGGAGAATCAGTAGCTTTGTTAGGAAAAGGGCCAGATGTTAAAGTAATAAATGAAGGAGATATTATTATATCTAAAAATGGAGTTGGAATTTCAGCTAGAGATGGAGCTATAGGAATTAATAAAGGAAACATAAAAGTTATAGATGGAGTTGCAATGTTTACAGATAAAACTTCCACTGTTAAAAACTATGGAAACATTGAAATCAAAAATGGATATGGAATGGTTGGAGATGGAAAGATAGTAAATAGTGGGAATATAAAGGTTACTGGAAAAGGAAAAGAAATTTATTTAACGGATAGCTATATTTCTAACGGTGGGAAATTCTCAGCAGATAGAGATATTATTTTAGATGGAACAGTTATAGATATAACAAAAGAAAACTTAGCTTTTGATGTTAAGTCAATTTCAGGAAAAATGAAAGCTTCTTCGAACTTTGCTCTTACAGGGAATGGTGTAGATTACAAAGTAAGCGAGTTTATGAAAAATATTATCGGAGTAGAACCAGCAAGTGATATTAAAGTAGAAACTTCACCACTATTTAAAAGTAAGATTGATGAAACAGGAAATCTTTTAATAAAAAAAGTTGCTTATAAAGATGTTGTAAGTGGTAATGAGTTTGATTCTTTAGGTGAAGGGTTAGATAGCGTACTAGGTCAAAATAACAATCAAAAAGATATAGAAACTTTAAAAAATCTAAATGTTTATTTAGATTCGCTTTCAGATATAAAATTTGAGAAAGAAACTGAAAGATCTCTAAAAGAGATAAGAGGAGATATCTATAGTAATATTCAAGATAGAATTAACGATATTGAAAATGCTTTTAATCTATCTTTTGATGAGATGAATAGTTCGTATAACAAAACAAAGGATACAGATAAATATAGTGTTATATATTCAGGAGGATATTTTAAAGATAGTGATATAAACTCAAACTATGATTATGATATAAAAGGGTTGATGTATATGAGGGATATTGATGGAGAAGTTTATGGTGAAAAACATGGATATTCTTTAGGATTTGCAGTATCTGATTTTGATTTTGAAAACAGCTCTTCAAAGGAGAAAGTTTATAGTTTAAAATCAGGGCTACACAATGTAAAACCATTTATGAATAATAAAGTTTCATTGTTGACAACATTTGATATTACATACAACAGACATAAATCTGAAAGAGAGATGTTATTGGATAGAAAATATAAAAATGTTGGAAGAATAAACTCTTATAAAGTGGATTTTGAAAATAAACTTTCTAAAACTATTTATCGTGATTTAGAATCAGAGTTCTCAATCTATACTGCTTTAGATTTTGGATATGAAAAAATAGGAGCGTTTAATGAAAGTGGAACTTTAGCACTGAGAGTCCATGACAATGATTTCTTTAGTACAAAAGGTAAAGTTGGACTAAGAGGATATAAAAGATTTTATGTAGGAAACGGAATTGCTTTAAAACCTTTAAGTACTATTGAATATTCATATGAGTTTGGAAATGTATACTCAGCTAATGAGGCAAAATTAAGAGATAGCAGCATGAACTATTATGATCTACCTTGCCCAGCAAAAGAAAAGGGTGTTATCAAAGCAAGTTTAGGATTAGCTTTGGAAAAAGTGGATCATATGGGAGTTACAGTTCAAGTTGAATTTGAAAATAATGAAAATAGGCATGAGGATGAGGTAAACTATAGTTTAAGATTTAATTATAAATTCTAGCAATTTTAAAATGATGGTGTATAATATTACTAAGAATTAGTAATATTAAGGAGAAGCTAGATGTTTTTTAAAGAGATTGATATTGAAAATTGGAGAAGAAAAGAGTACTATAAACACTTTTCAAGGGACGTTCCATGTACAGTGAGTTTAACAACAAAGATAGATATAACCAACATAAAAAGATTAAATTTAAAAGTTTACCCAGCTTTAATTTTTGCATTAACTAAAACTGTCAATGAGTTTGAGGAGTTTAGAATAAATAAAAATTCCAATGGAGTTTTAGGAGTTTACGAAACTTTATATCCTTGTTATGCTTATTTGAAAGAGGGGAATGATCTGTTTACCAATCTTTGGAGTAACTCTATAAAATCTTACTCGGAATTTTATGAGAGCTATATTTTTGATACAACTAAATATGGAGATAGTATAAAAATGGTTGGAAAGGAAAATATTCCTGAAAATAGTTTTCCGATTTCTATGATTCCTTGGAATAGTTTTGATGGATTTAATTTGAATTTAAAAAATGGGTATGACTACTATCTTCCAATCTTTACCTTTGGAAAATTTATTTTGGAAGATAAAAAATATTTGATACCGTTAGCCATTCAAGTACATCACGCAGTTTGCGATGGATTTCATCTTTGCAGATTTATAGATAGAGTTCAAGAGATTATCAATGATGAAAAAACTTTTTTAGATTAAAAAAACTATATGAAAAGAGGACCTTATTATGGGTCCTCTCTTTATATTAAAAGATATTTACTCTAATTCTATAGTTTGGATTAACTCCTCAGTTGCCTCATCAATATAAAGATCATCTAAGATAACTTCGGCCCATGAATATTTTTTTGACATCTCTTTTAGTAAAACAATAGACAGAGCTCTCACCATATCAACTTCGCTCCACATAGAATTACTTAAAAATCTAAAATCATTCTCTTTAGCTTTCCTTATTCTCTCTAACTTATCTCTGCACTCATCACAGATAAAGATACATCTTTCTACTTCTGGCTCCTCTTTAACTGGAGGAACTTCGAAAATACTTAAGCTTACACCTGTAGCTTCGCAAAGCTCACATTTTGACTTAGCTCTTCTTGTTAGTTCTTTTCCAAAACTATTTACTTTGTTTTTTCTTTCCATATGCTGGTCATAACCTTTTGCCATTTTATTTCTCCTTCATTTCTATTCTATAGATTGATGGTAACATAATTCAAAAAAAAATCCAATCAATTTATGATTGGATTAAAAATTTTAAATTTAATTTAATATTATTCATTCTTAGGTGCAGATTTTATAAAATAATTTGCTAATATTGATCCAAAGTTTTTATTAAACAAAAGATTCCAAGTTATAAAGCAAAGAGTTTCAGAAAATAAAGGACTTAACCAAACTCCAGTTAATCCCCAAAAATGGCTTCCTATAAAGATTGTTATTGGAAAAAATATAATTGATCTTAAAAAAGATATAATATTTGAGTTTTTAGGGGTATTTATAGCTTGATAATATCCAGATTGAATAACGTTGAATCCTATGATAAAGAATGAAAGATTAAAAAGAGTAAGACCATTATAAGTTTCATTTAAAATACTTCCGTCCTTAGTAAATAAGCCAACAATATCATATCCATAAAAATATGAAATAATAAAATAAATAAAGTTAATAATTATAGAAGATACAATTGTAAATTTATAAAATTTAAAAACATTTTCATAGTTCTTAGCTCCATGATTGAAGCTAAATAATGGCTGAACTCCAAAAGAAAGACCAAGTAGAAGCATATAAACTATTGTAGTTAGATAGTTTATTATTCCAAATGAAGCTAGTTGGCTTTCGTTTCCTACTTTTGAAATAGCTATATTCATACAAAATACCATTATTGAAAAAGTAATTTCCATAAAAAAAGATGGAAAACCAAGTGCAATAAATCTTAGTATATTTTCCTTATGAAGTTTAGTTTTACCAAAAGATAAGTGTCCTTTTTTAAGCAAAAAGTGTAGTAGTATAATTAGAACAGTTAAAATCTGTCCAAGCCCTGTAGCTATAGCAGCTCCCTTTATTCCCCATTTAAAAATAAAAATAAATACATAATCTAGAGCAATATTTAAAAAAGCACCAGAAACAGTTGCAATCATGGCAAGCTTTGGATTTCCATCATTTCTTATAAAGCTACTTAAAGATATTCCTAGGATATTTGGAATACAAAACATAACATAATATTTTAGATAAGTATTAGCTTCCTCTAAAACATTTCCATTAGCTCCTAAAAGTATAACTATCTTTTTTGAAAAAACAACAAATATGAAACTCATAAAAAAGCTTAAAATTAATAGAACTATAAAAGCTTCTCTAAAGATGTGAACACCTTTTGCTATGTCTTTTTTTCCAAAACTTTCAGAAATAAGAGTTCCACCTCCAACAGCAAACATTGTGGCCATTCCAAAAAAGAAAATTGATACAGGTACTACTAAGTTAACAGCGGCAAGAGCTAAGTTTCCGACACCTTGACCTACAAAGATTCCATCAATAATTACATAAAGTGATGATACAAACATCGCAAATACAGATGGAACAGCATAATTAATAAATTTTTTTAACATTTCACTTCCTCCTTTACTAGAGAATAGTATATACTCTATTGTAACTATAGAGTCAAAAAATTTGGAGGAAAAAATGATATTTTCAATAGGAGAAACATCTAAATTAACAAAAATTTCTATTCAAACCCTTCGTCACTATGATAAAGAGGGACTTTTAAAGCCAATTTATGTTGATGAAGAGACGAAATATAGATATTATTCAATAGATCAATTTTTACAAATAGATTTTATAAAGAGGTGTAAGTCTTTAGGATTTTCTTTAGAAAAAATAAAACAGATTTTATATGAAGGGAATAATTTAGAAAATATTTTAAAGTCAATTGTATTTCAAAAAAATATAATTGAAAAAGAGATTGAAAACTTAAAAAATATAAAATCTAATTTAAATAGATTAGAAAAAACTTTGAGTCATGCAATGAATAGTTTAAATAAACCACCTCAAATGGAAGAGTTAGAATTTTTTATTTTGGGAAGTTCTCAAGGAGAAATAAAAGATAACAATGATATTGAAACACATATAAGAAAAGTATTTAAAAAGATAGATATTTCTTATAATATAAGCGATACTTTTATAATATTAAAGGTGGATGAAAAAAATTATAGTTACTATGAAGAGATTATAGTAGCTTCTAAATCTATTGATAGTGAAGAGATTTATAAAAATAAAGGAGTATCTTTATATGTGGAAGGAGCAGCTTTTAAAAACGAAATATACTTTGAAAAAATAAAAAAATTTGAAAGAGATAAGAAGTTGAAAAAATCTGAAATATTTTATGAAATATATTATATTTCTAAACTAGATAATAAAAACGAAGAATATTCCTTAATAAATATTTTTCATCCTTTTGGCTAACTATAAAAAATAATATTTTCTAATTTTCTATTATTTAAAAAATATATATTGTTTAAATATTGACATTTTTAATTAATATAGTATACTTAGTACTGAAAAAATATAGAAAAAATTTAAATTAGAAAGTGTTGGACAAAAATGTAAAGATTTTTATAAAATAGCAGAGATGAGAGAGAGAGCTATTCAGTAAAAAAGATTTTTATCTTTTTTTGAATAGCTCTTTTTTCATAAAAAACAAAATTTAATTTGGGAGGAAATCAAATGAAAAAGGGTGTTTTAAAAATTTTAATGTTGGTTTTAAGTATTTTTTTAGTGGGATGTGGGGGAGAGAAAGAGAAAACAGATGGAACCCAGCAAGCTAAAGCTCCTCAAAAAAAGGTTATCAAAATGAGCATGAAGTTTGTTGAGGATGAGCAAACAGCAAAAACTTTTCATCAAGTAGCTAATAAAATAAACGATAGATTAAAAGATAATTTAGAGATACAGGTTTTCACAGGTGGACAATTACCAATTGGAAAGGATAGTATGGAGCAAGTTGTTGGTGGAGCAAACTGGATATCTGTAGATGGAATAAACTTTTTAGGAGATTATGTACCTGATTATAATGCAGTGGTTGGACCTATGCTATATAATAATTTTGATGAATACTTAGCTATGACTAAAAGTGATTTGGTTAAAAATTTAAATGCTGAAGCTGAGAAAAAAGGAATAAAAGTTTTATCGTTAGATTATTTATTTGGATTTAGAAGTATGTTAACAGAAAAAGAGATAAAAACTCCAGAAGATTTAAAAGGATTAAAAATTAGAGTTCCAAATAGCCAACTTTATATGTTAACTTTAGAAGCTATGGGAGCAAATCCAACTCCACTTCCATTTACAGAAGTTTATAGTGGAATTCAACAAAAAGTTGTAGATGGATTAGAGGGATCTTTAATGACAATTTATGGAACTAAAATATATGAGGTTAGAAAGCAAGTTTCTTTAACGAATCACCTTTTAGGAGTTTCAGCTGTTACTATTTCAAATAAAGTTTGGAATGAGTTAACTGATGAGCAAAGAAAAGTTATTGAGGAAGAGATTTATAACGGAAGTGTTTATAATACAGATGAAACTGTGAAGTTAGAGAAAGAGTACCAAACTAAATTAGAAGAACTTGGAGTTAAATTTAATGAGGTTGATGCAGTTGCATTTAATAAAGCAATTGAAAATGTATTTAACCAATTTCCAAAATGGACACCAGGAATCTATAATCAAATAATGGATGAATTAAATAAAATTAGAAATAAATAGAATCTGCTAGTTTGGAGGCTTACATGAGTAATGATATTTTAAAAAAAATTAGGGCAATAGAGTTTGAAGCATTACTTGGAAGTATAACAATCAGCATAACTGTAATTCTTGTGATAGTAAATGTATTCCTAAGATATTTCTTAGGAATACAATACTCTTGGATAGAAGAGGTTTCTGTTGGTTGCTTTATATGGACAGTTTATTTAGGAGCAACAGCAAGTTATAGAAAAAGAGGACTTATAGGAGTAGATGCTGTAACAAAAATACTACCTCTAAAAGGGAGACGAATATTAAGAGTTATAACAAATACTCTACTTTTGGTATTATCTGCTTCTATGTTTTATTTAAGTTATAACTATACATCTTCATCTGATAAGATAACTTCAGCTTTAGAAATATCATATGTTTATATAAATAGTTCTTTACCAGTTTCCTTTGGATTAATGACAATCTATTCTATCTATTTTTTTATTTACGATATTATTAATTTTAATAATTTAGAAATAGAAGAACAAGAGGAGCAAGAGGAGTTTGAACAGCAAATAGAGGATGTGATGATGTAATGGAACCATTTATACCAGTTATTATTTTATTTATACTATTTTTCTTAAATATACCTATTGCTTTTGCTCTTATAGGAGCATCACTATATTATTTTATATTCCAGAATAATATAATGTCTGTTAATATGGTTATTCAGCAGTTTGTAACTTCAGTGGAATCATTTCCATATTTGGCAGTTCCATTTTTTATAATGGTTGGATCTGTTATGAACTTTTCAGGAATTAGTTCTAGTTTAATGAAAATGGCAGAAGTTTTAACAGGACATATGGTTGGAGGACTAGCTCAAGTTAATGTAATATTAAGTGCTATGATGGGTGGAATTTCAGGTTCTGCAAATGCTGATGCAGCTATGCAATCTAAAATCTTAGTTCCAGAGATGGTAAAAAGAAATTTCTCAAAACCATTTTCAGCTGCTGTTACGGCTGCATCATCTTCGGTAAGTCCAGTAATACCTCCAGGAACAAATTTGATAATTTATTCATTAATAGCCAACGTTTCAGTAGCTAAAATGTTTTTAGCAGGATATACACCTGGAATTATGATGACAGTTGCTCTTATGTTTGTAGTGCATATAATTTCTAAGAAAAGAGGATATACTTCAACTAGAGATAAAAGAGCTACAATAAAGGAGATTTTGATTCAGATTAAAGATTCTATATGGGCGTTACTAATTCCTTTTGGAATTATTTTAGGAATGCGTATGGGACTTTTTACTCCAACAGAAGCTGGTGGAGTTGCTGTATTATTCTGTTTTGTAGTTGGAGTTTTTGTATATAAAAAATTAAAATGGGAGCATGTGCCTATTATTTTAAAAGATACGGTTTATGGAACAGGTTCTGTTATGCTTCTTATAATAGGAGCAAAAGTTTTTGGATATTATTTAACGCTAGAAAGAATTCCTCAAATGATAACAAATCTATTAGTCGGATTTACAGATAATAGATACATGTTACTTTTTATAGTTAATTTACTTTTACTTTTTGTTGGAATGTTTTTAGAAGGAGGGGCAGCACTTGTAATTCTTGCTCCACTTTTAGTGCCAGCAGCTTTAAAGGTTGGAATAGATCCAATTCAGTTTGGAGTAATATTAATTGTTAATATTATGATTGGAGGAATAACACCACCTTTTGGCTCAATGATGTTTACAACATGTACTATAGTTGGTGTAAAACTCGATGAGTTTGTAAAAGAGGTATTACCATTTATTTTAGCATTGTTAGTAGTTTTAGCTATCTTAACTTATTCGGAGACGATAGCACTATATATACCAAATCTATTAATGTAATCCATGGAGGTCAGATGAACGTAAAAATATTATTAGCACTTAGTATGGTAGGATTATCTTTAGCGACTTTTTCACAAAATGATAAAAAAATTATAATAGCACATAGAGGAGCAAGTGGTTATTTACCAGAACATACACTTGAGTCAAAGGCTTTAGCTTTTGGTCAAGGAGCAGATTATTTAGAACAAGATTTGGCTATGACTAAGGATAATAAAGTAATTGTAATACATGATCATTTTTTAGACCAACTTACAGATGTTGCTAAGCAATATCCAAATAGAGCAAGAAAAGATGGTAGATATTATGTAATGGATTTTACGTTAGCTGAAATAAAAGGTTTAAATATGACTGAAAATTTTAAAGTGGAAAATGGTGAGGAAAAATTAGTTTACGAGGGAAGATTCCCTTTATGGAAATCAACATTTAAAATCCATACTTTAGAAGAAGAATTAGAGTTTATTCAAGGACTAGAAAAAACAACAGGGAAAAGAATTGGAATATATCCAGAAATTAAAGCTCCTTGGTTACATCATCAAGAGGGAAAAGATATAGCTAAAGAAACTTTACAAATTCTAAAAAAGTATGGTTATACAAGTAAGAATGACCCCATTTATTTCCAAGTTTTTGATTTTAATGAGTTAAAAAGAGTTAAAAATGAACTTATGCCAGAGATGGGGATGGATTTAAAATTAGTTCAGTTAGTTGCATATACTGATTGGAATGAAACTATGGAAAAAAATAAAAAAGGTGAGTGGATAAACTATAATTATGATTGGATGTTTACTCCAGAGGGAGTGAAAGAATTATCAAAATATGCTGATGGAATAGGTCCAGCATGGTACATGCTAGTAGATGGAGATAATTCTAAAAAAGGAGATATAAAAGTAACTCCATTAGTAGAATATATTGGAAAAAATGGGTTAGAATTACATCCGTATACAATTAGAAAAGATGCTTTACCAAACTATGTAGATAATATAGATGAGATGTTTGAAATCATATTTAACCAAACTAATTCTACAGGGGTATTTACAGATTTTCCAGATTTAGGAGTTCAGTTTATAGCAAATCAAAATAAATAAATATAAAATGAGGGATAATTATGACTGGGATAGGATTGACAGAGATACTATTTAGATTGACAGTTTCTTCAATATTTGGAGGTTGTATAGGATTAGAAAGAGAGTTAAAAAATAAATCAGCAGGGTTTGTAACCTTAATATTGGTATGTTTAGGAGCTACAACAATTGCTCTTTTACAAGAGGAGCTGTTAATAAGGCAAATAAATTTGATATCTTCCCAACCTAACCTCATAGAAAGTTATAAATTAGATATTACAAGACTATCAGCTCAAGTTGTAACTGGAGTAGGATTTATAGGGGGAGGAGCAATAGTTTATTCAAACGATAAGGTTTCAGGAATAACAACAGCAGCTACTTTATGGATAACAGCAGCAATTGGATTGGCAATTGGATATGGATTTGTATTTTTATCTGTAGCAGCTTTTTTAATTGTTGTTATAACTTTAATAGTAATGAAAATACTAGAAAGAAAAGTTATAACCATGGTAAGAAATAAAAAAGCAACTAAAAGTAATTTAACAAAAGAGGAGCAAAAATGAAAGATTATAAAGGATACTTATTTGATATAGATGGAACAATAGTTTTAGGGGATGTTCTAATACCAGGAGCTAAAGAAAAAATTGAGGAATTACGAAAATGTGGAAAGAAAATAGGGTTTTATACGAATAATTCCTCTAAAAATCCAAAGAGCTATATCGAAAAATTTACAAAACTGGGAATAGAAACTGAATTGAAAGAGATAATAACTGCTGGGGGAGTATTAGCAGATTATTTAAAAAATAGTTGTAAAGATAAAAAAATATTTATGGTGGGGACAAAGGATTATAAAAATTATTGTAAAGATTTAGAGATTCAAATACTTGATGAAAATGATGAGTTTGACTTTTCTGAAATTGATATAGTTGTGGTAACACTTGATTCTGAATTAAGCTATAAAAAGTTAGAGATTGCTTGTAAACTTTTACATAGAAATGTAGAGTATTTAGCAGCAAATGAAGACTTAGTTTATCCTGTAGAGGATGGAGTATTTTTACCAGACTGTAGAGCTATCTGTAATATAATTGAGTTATGTACAAAAAAAATTCCTAAATATTTTGGAAAGCCTAAAAAAGCTATGCTTGATTACGCACTAAGAAATTTAAACTTATTAAAAGATGAAGTAGTAATAGTGGGGGATAGACTATATACTGATATCGCTTCGGGGTATATTAATGGCTGTGACACAATATTAGTTTTAACAGGAGAAGCTAAAAGGGATAGTAAAAGTGTTTATAATCCAACTTATATATTAGATAGTGTAGCTGATATATAAGAGTTATTTTTAATTTTAAGAATTGACAAATAATTCAAAATGCGATATACAATTATTATAAAACTAAATAAAAGTTTTTTAGGTGCTTAGGCATAACAAGGAAGTAGGTGTAAATCCTACACAGCCTCCGCTACTGTAATGAGGATGAAACTATATAGCCACTGGAATAAAATCTGGGAAGGATAGGAGTAAAGTGATTCTAAGTCAGGAGACTTACCTAAAAACTACACAAAAATTGTTAGGAGTGGACAAGTGTGTAAAAAAATCTAAAGGATAATATATCCAATAGATTTTTTGTCTTCTTCTCTACGTTCGAGGGAGTGAGAAAGATGAGTAAAGATTTAAAATGGGATTATAATAAGTTTAGGGAATTTGATAAGTTTATACATACTTTTAAAACTTATCAAGATTTGTCAAAATTTTTAGAAAAAAATTTATCAGCTATGAGAGGAAGGCAGGAATTTTTATGCCATATTGTAAAGATGACACCTCAAGAACAGCTATTGTTATTTTATTTAAAAAAGTATAAAGAAATTAAAAATTTAGAAATTTTTTATAAAGAATATATAAAGTTTTGCCAAGAATATTATTCTTCTTTAAGCAAAAATTTATTTGAAGTTGATCCATGGAAAAGGCAAGCTATTTATCATATAAATAGAAAAAATGTATTTTTAGATAGCTTAAAAAAAGTTGAAAATAGTTTGAAAAGTTTTGAAAAAAAATGTTTTAGTTGAAAAAAATACAAAAAGAGAGATTTATCTCTCTTTTTTTTTATAAAATTTTATAGTATAATCCTGATATATAAAATTTTCAAAAAAAATTAAAAAATTTAAATTAAAAAAATGTGGAGGGAATTAAAATGAAATTTGAAGAGATTAAAGTGAGAATGAATACAAAAAAATTATATTTTTGTGATGATGCAAGCTTAGCAAAAGAGCAAATGGAACAGTTAGATAGATTATTTGATTATAATAACACTCGTCCAAGCGAGCAAAATAAAAAGCAAGAGTTACTTAAAAAGATGTTTGGATCAATTGGGGAAAATTGTTATATAGAAACACCTTTTCATGCTAATTGGGGGGGAAAATTTGTTCATTTTGGAAAAAGTGTTTATGCCAATTTCGGTTTAACTTTAGTTGATGATTGTCCTATACATGTGGGAGATAATGTCTTATTTGCTCCAAATGTAACTTTATGCACAGGGACTCATCCTATTCATCCAGATTTAAGAAGACAACAAGCTCAGTATAATCTTCCAATAACTATAGGAAATAACGTTTGGCTTGGAGCAGGAGTAATTGTATTACCTGGAGTTACTATTGGAGATAATTCAGTTATTGGAGCAGGAAGTATTGTAACTAAAGATATTCCTTCAAATGTTGTAGCTGTAGGAAATCCATGTAAAATTTTAAGACCTATTAATAAAAATGATTTTGAATATTATTATAAAGATATGAAAATTGATATAGCTTGTAAATAAAACCTTTTTTTACCTAAGTTAAAAAACTTTTCAAATTATTTCTATAAAAATGTTTTATTTTTATAGAAATAATATATAATACGAACATAATATTTTTTTAATCAAGTTTTGGACAGCTGTCCAATTTTTAAAGGAGAATTTAATTGAAAATAGATAGCATAAAAATTGCTGAAATAGCAGGAGTTTCAAGAAGTACTGTTTCAAGAGTTTTAAACAATCATCCGAATGTAAGTAAAAAAAATAGAGAAAAAATTTTAAAAATAATAGATGAGTATAATTATATTCCAAATCTAAATGCTCAAACATTAGCAGGAAAAAAAAATAAAGTTATTGGGATTTTTATATATGAACCAAATATGATAAATAGAACGACAGCTATGGATACTGCATATTTTATGAATTTTACAGATACAGTTGTTAAAGAGGCGTTCTTAAAAAATCATCAAATTTTGGTTGATTATATTAAGGATTCTAATGATGAAAAAAGAATAGAAACATTTTTTAAAAATGGGAATGTTTGTAGTGGAATATTTATTGGATTTTTAAAAAATAATTTATTTTTAGAAAAAATGATAGAAAGTGAATACAAAGTTGTGGTAGTTGACTATGATACAAAATTAAACCACAAAGCTAAGCAAACACTGTACATGAATACGGATGATTATGGTGGAGCGACCGCAGTTATGGAAAAAATTCTAAATAAAAACAATAATAAAGTTTTATTCTTTTCAGGAGATATGAAAAAACTTTCAGGTTTAGAGAGAGAACGAGCATACGTAGACGCATTAAATAATCGATCTATTACTATAGATAGAAATTTAATATATGAATCTGATTATTCAAAAGAAAAAGCTTACGAAAATATGAAAAAGGTTTTAAAAAATAAAATAGAGTTTGATTCGATTTTTTCAGCTTCGGATAATATGCTTTTTGGGGTTATTAGAGCTTTAAACGAAGAGAAAATAGATTATAAAAAGTTAGAAATTTGGGGTTTTGATAATTTAAAATATACAGTTCCAATGGGACTAAAAACGGTTTCTCCAATGTTAAAAGATACAGCTAAAAAAAGTATAGAGTTTTTAATTTCAGATTCAATAACAAGTACAGTTGAATATACCAAAACAAAATTAGTTGAAAATATGAGTGATTATTTCGAAGATTAAAATTTTTTAAAATAAAGTAAAGGGGAGTGTTGTTTTATGTTAATGTTTTTATCTTTTATTTTTTTTACTGCTTTAGTTGCAGTTATAACTTACTATAAAACTAAAGGAGAAACTCTAGATACTAATGATGGTTATTTTTTAGGAGGAAGAAGTTTAACAGCGGGATTTATAGCAGGATCTTTAATGTTGACTAATTTGAGTCCAGCAAATTTTGCAGGTATGAGTGCACAGTCTTATACACATAATATGTCAGTTATGGGATGGGAAGTAGGGTCTGGAATTACTTTAGTTTTAGTTGCTATGTTCTTAGTTCCAAGATATTTAAAAGGAGGACTAACTACAATTCCCGAATTTTTAGAAGACCGTTTTGATCCAGGAGTTAAAAAGTTTGTAACATATTTATTTTTAATTAGTTATGTTTTAAATGGATTACCACCTACACTTTATGCAGGAGCTTTGGTAATGAGTCAACTTTTTGATATCTCAGGAATTTTGGGGGTTTCTTATGGTACTGGAATCTGGATAACAGTTTGGGCAATAGGAGTTATTGGTGCAATTTACGCTATTTTTGGAGGATTGAAAGCAGTTGCCTTTTCAGATACTCTAAATGGAATTGGACTTATAATTGGGGGATTATCTGTTCCATATTTTGGGTTTAAATATATTGGAGGTGGTTCTGTTTTAAAAGGAATAGGAGATTTAGTTGTAGCTCATCCAGAAAAATTTGATGCTATTGGATCTAGTTCTGATCCAGTTCCATTTACAACTCTTTTTACAGGTATGCTTTTAGTTAATCTTTACTATTGGGGAACTGATCAAGGAATTATTCAAAGAGCATTGGGTGCTAAAAACTTAAAAGAGGGACAAAAGGGAGTTATGTTAGCAGGATTATTAAAAATCTTTACACCACTTATAGTAATCGTTCCAGGTATTATTGCTTTCCATATGTATGGAGAAAGTTATACAGCACCTGATTTAGTTTACTCTCATTTGATAAAAGATTTAATGCCTAAATATTTTGTAGGATTCTTTGCAGCAGTTATGTTTGGAGCAGTTTTAAGTACTTATAATAGTGTTTTAAATAGTGCATCCACATTATTTTGTTTAAATGTTTATAAACCAGTTTTTGGAAGAAATAAAACAGATGCTGAAATAGTGTCAAAAGGAAAAATATTTGGTAGTATTATTGCACTAATTTCCATGCTAATAGCTCCCATGATTATGAATGCACCTCAAGGATTATTTCAATATTTACAAATTGTTAACGGATTCTTTAATGTACCAATCTTTACAATTATATTTATCGGTTATATGACAAAATATGTTCCTGCAATAGCAGCAAAAGTATCATTAGTGTTTTTCGTATCATCGTACGCGGTATTACAACTTATAATAAAACCTGAATTACATTTCTTACATCAATTAACAATATTATTTATTATAAGTTGTGGGATTATGTTAGTTATTGGAAAAATAAAACCAAGAGAGACTCCATATGTTTTAGTAAATAAAAATGTAGTAGAAATTACACCGTGGGAATATCAATATGAAGCTGGAGTAATAATAATAGCTGTAATGTTATCATTTTATATAATTTTTTCAAAACTTGGATTAGCAAGTTTAAACTTTCAAGGATTACAAAAAGGTTTAGGTTTATTATGGACTATTACAGCATTATTAGTTATATCTATTAGAAAATATAGACAAAAATCTAAAATAGAAAAAAGAGCAGAAGCTTAGGAGGAGTAGGATTAAATGAACATATTAGTAAATAAAAATAATTTAGAGTTTCATCTATATAATAATAATATTAGTTATATACTTAAAGTTTTAGAAGATGGAACCTTGGGGCATATATATTTTGGAAAGAAACTTATACCTAGGAATTCTTATGAACATATAATCCAAGTGACTGCAGCAGAAGTGCCTGTAACTCCAAATTGTTTGGAGCATAGAAGAGGATTTTGTAAGGATATCTTGCCACAAGAGTATCCAAGCTATGGAAATGGTGATTATAGAGAGCCCGCTATAGTAGTTTTACAAGAAAATGGAAGTAGAGTTACAAATTTTGTATATGATTCATATGAAGTTATAGAGGGAAAAGTGAATCTAAGAAATCTTCCAAACACTTATGTTGAAAGTAAAGATGAAGCTAAAACTTTAAAGATTTATTTGAAAGATGAAACTATTGGAGCAGTATTAACTTTAAGTTATACTATATTTAAGAATTATGATGTAATTTCTAGAAATGCTCATATAAAAAATAACTCTGATGAAAAACTTGTTTTAGAAAGATTTTTAAGTGCTTCTATTGATTTTAAAGAACCAAATTTTCAAATAGTTCATTTGTCTGGAGCTTGGGCAAGAGAAAGACATATTGAAATAACAGAGATAAATCAAAATAAGTTTGTTATAGATAGTAAAAGAGGAACAAGCAGTGTAAATAGTAATCCATTTATAGCTTTAAAAAGAAAAGAGACAACTGAATTCAGTGGAGAAGTTTATGGATTTAATTTAGTTTACAGTGGAAATCACATTGAGGTTGTAGAGAAAAATCATTATAACAAATTAAGAGTATCCATTGGTATAAATCCTTTTAATTTTCAATGGACTTTATTGAAGAATGATGAGTTTCAAAGTCCAGAAGTAGTAATGGCATATTCTAATTCTGGAATGAATGGTCTAAGTTTAAATTATCACAGACTTTATAGAGAAAGATTAGCAAGAGGTGTTTGGAGAGATCAAGTTAGGCCAATTCTTTTAAACAACTGGGAAGCTACATATTTTGATTTTAATGAAGAGAAAATTTTAGATATAGCTAGTAAAGCAAAGGAATTAGGTGTTGAGTTATTTGTTTTAGATGATGGGTGGTTTGGAGCAAGAAACCATGATAAAGCTGGTCTTGGTGATTGGTGGAGTAATTTAGAAAAAATTCCAAGTGGAGTGGAAGGATTATCTAAAAAAGTCGAAGCAATGGGAATTAAATTTGGACTTTGGTTTGAACCGGAAATGGTTAATAAAGATAGTGAACTTTATAGAAATCATCCAAATTGGATACTACAAGCTCCTAAAAGAGTTAATACTCCAAGTAGAAATCAACATACCTTAGATTTAGGAAGAGAGGACGTTCGTAATTATCTTTATGAAAAAATTTCTAAAATTTTAAAAAATTCTAAAATATCTTATATAAAATGGGATATGAATAGACCAATGACTGAAGTTTGGTCAGAAGTTTTAGATTCTCAAAATCAAGGAGAGGTTTTTCATAGATATATTTTAGGATTATATGAGTTGTTGGAAAAGTTAACTTCAGAATTTCCTGAAATATTATTTGAATCTTGCGCAAGTGGAGGAAATAGATTTGATTCTGGAATGCTTTATTATATGCCACAAGCATGGACAAGCGATGACACAGATGCAGTGGAAAGAATTAAAATTCAATATGGATCATCATTATGTTATCCGATATCATCTATGGGGGCTCATGTTTCAGCAATTCCAAATCATCAAACAAATAGAATGACTTCTATAAAAACTCGGGGTAATGTAGCTTTCTTTGGTGCTTTTGGATACGAATTAGATTTAAATAAAATTTCTGATTATGAAAAAGAGATTGTAAAAAAACAAATAGAGTTCTTTAAAGCAAATAGAGAACTAATTCAATATGGTGATTTCTATAGATTAATATCTCCTTTTGAAGATAAGCTAAATGATGCTGCTTGGATGGTTGTAAATCGAAATAAAACAGAGGCAATTGTTGCAAAATATAAAATTCTATCGGTACCTAATTCAGGATATGAATCTTTAAAAGTTAAGGGATTAGATGAAAATAAATTATACTCTATTGAAAGTTTACAAATTCAAGGAAAGACATATTATGGTGACGAATTAGGAAATAGTGGACTTATATTTAAAGAACCATCTTTTAATGATTTAGGGAACATACAAATAGAAGGAGATTTTGATAGTTTAGTTGGAGATTTTAAGAGTTGTTTAATAAAGTTAACAGCAATTCAAGGAGATTAATTATATGGAAAATATTATAGATACAATTGGATATTGTGCTGCACTTTTAACAACATTATCATTTTTACCACAAGCTATAAAAACTATAAAGACAAAGGATACAAGTGGAATTTCTTTAATAATGTATTCTATGTTTACTCTTGGAGTTTTTGGTTGGTTAGTATATGGTTTTATTAAAAATGATATACCTCTTATTATGGCAAATTTGATTACATTATCTTTAGCGGGAATTATTTTAAGACTTAAGATAAAATATAAATAAAATTTTTATTGTTAGACGCTAGAATTTTAAATTTTAGCGTCTTTTATTTTTTAAATTTTGAGAAATTTATAGTAGTTACTTTTTTGTAACTAATTTACAGAAAATAAATAATATTGTATTCTGAGCATATAAAATAAGAATATGAAAAGGAGTACTATTATGAAAAAATGTAATATTTTAAATGCTAAATCTTATGATGCTATTATAATCGGGTTTGGAAAAGGTGGAAAAACTCTTGCAGGATTTTTAGGAAAAATAGGGAAAAAAGTTGCTTTAATTGAAAAAGATAAAAATATGTATGGTGGAACTTGTATAAATGTAGGATGTATTCCTACAAAAATTCTTGTTGAAGAATCTCAAAAAATTGAAAAAAATTTTAAAAAAGCTATTGAAAGAAAAAATACGCTAATATCTAATTTAAGGGAGGCTAATTATAATAAATTAGATTCTTTTGAAAATATAGATATTTATACAGGCATAGGTTCTTTTGAAACCGAGCATTTGATAAGCGTTACAAATGGAGAGGATGAAACTATATTAAAAGGAGAGCAAATATTTATAAATACAGGAGCAAAAACGATTATTCCTAAAATCGAAGGATTAGAAAAAACTAGAAATATTTATACAAGCACATCTATTATGGAACTAGATAAATTACCTTCTAAATTAGCCATTATTGGTGGTGGATATATAGGGTTAGAATTTGCATCAATTTTTAATAACTTTGGTTCACAAGTAACTGTTTTTGAAGGTGGAGATAATATTCTTTTAAGAGAAGAATCTGAAATTAGAGAAGAAATTAAAAAAGATTTTCAAAATAGAGGAATAGAGATATTAACAAAAAGTAATATCGTAAAAGTAGATAATTTTTCCCAAAATAAGGTGGAAGTTCTATTTAATAAAAATAATAAAAATGAGACTTTAATATTTGATGGAATCTTAATAGCTGTAGGAAGAAAACCTAATATTGATGATTTAAAGCTTGAAAATGCTGGAGTTAATTACTCAGATAGAGGAATTTTAGTTAATGAAAGTTTACAAACAAATGTTTCGCATATATATGCTTTAGGTGATGTTAAGGGAGGTTTTCAGTTTACATATATCTCTTTAGATAATTTTAGAATAGTTAAAAATAGTATTTTAGGAGATAAAACTCCAACAATAAATTCTAGGAATTTAGTTCCTTATTCTGTATTTTTATCTCCTACTTTATCAAGAGTAGGAATGTCTGAAGAAGAGGCATTAAATGCAGGATATAAAGTTAAAACAAAAGTGATTAAAGCAACTTCAATTCCTAGAGCTAAAATTTTAGAAGAAGAAAGAGGAATTTTAAAAGCTGTTATTGATAAAGATACAGGTAAAATTTTAGGATGTTCTTTATATTCTGTAGAATCAAGTGAAGTTATCAACATAGTTACTATGGCTATAAAAGAAAATAAAAAATATTCTTATTTAAGAGATTTTATGTTTACTCATCCAACTATGAGTGAATTTTTAAATGATTTATTTGATTTTTAACAAATGTAAGGAAGAAATTTTTTTAGGTTTCTTCCTTTTTATTTTTTAAATTTTCTTAATTATAAGTTGATTAAGAGATAATTTAGGCACAAAATGTTTATAACTGTGATTTTCTAAATTTTCTCTCCAATACTTCATATTTTCATTTTCAACTACTGTTAAAATAACCTCATCTGTAGGTACTCCTATTGGCATTACAAAAAGTGGAATATACTCCTTTGAAATATTTAGTGCTTCTAAAATATCATCTTTTTTTACAGGTTCCATGAAATTAACTCCATATCCGAGTGATGTTGCTATTAATTTCATATTTTGAAGAGCTATACCACAATCCGCATATATAAAATTTAGTGGTAATTTAGGAGGATTATCTGTAAATATAACTATATATCCCCCTGGAGCTTCATCTTCGGTAGGTTTCCATTCTATTTGGCTAGCCCAAACAACATCTTTAAAAAGCCGAGAACATATATCTTTATCATTTACTAAAACATATCTTAGAAATTGTTTGTTAGCACCAGCTGATGAAAAATGAGCTCCTTCAACAATTTTTATTAAATCATTCATTGGAACACTAATGTTTTTGAAGCTTCGATGAGAACGAGCTTTTTTAATTAAATCTAATATTTCCATCTTAATCCTCCGTAAAATTTTCATTAAATATCCTCTTAAATAAAATCATTTTGTAATTTTTTCAATGCTTATCTATTACTTCCTTTTTTAGAAATAAAATTTACTAGAAAGATTTATATATATGAGTTAAAATATAGGGTAAAAAATAGTACAATTATTTTGCGGAGGTATAAATGAAAAGCCGTTTTGAGCAAAGAGTTATTAAATTATCTATTTTGATAACCTCTCCTTTGCTAATACTACTTATAGGAATAATAACTTATACAGAGATTAATAACGAAACTAGTAAAGTAAAAAGAAGTTTAAGTGAAGTAGCTCTTGAAATCTCCAATACAAAATTTGTAAAGGATTCAATAATAAATAGTAACTTTAATTTACAAAAATATGCTGAAGTATTTGTTGATAATAATCAAGATGTTGATATTATTGTTATAGCTGATAAAAACAAACGTCGTTTTAGTCATCTTGATCCAAGTAAAATAGGAGAAATATTTGGCACTAAAGATAGTGAAGAGGTTTTTAAAAATAAAAAAGGATACTTTATAATAACTAAAGGATCTCAAGGTTTAACATACAGGAGATTTGAACCAATAATTAAAGATAAAGAAATTATTGGTTTTGTTATGGTTGGAAAACTCTTTAATATTTTTAGACATACTATTTTTCTTATTTTATTAAAAATTTTATTTCTTGCTTTAGGGAGTTTAACCTTTATTTTTATTAGTTCTAGAGTATTTGCTAAAAAAATAAAAAAAGAGATGCTTAATTTAGAGCCAGAAGAAATTACAAAACTTTATATAAAGACGAAAAGTCTTGTTCAGCAACAAGCTGCTATTATTGATAATATTCACGAAGGAGTAGTAGTTCTGAACTCATCTTTAAATATATTGAATATAAATAAAAAAGTTTTTGAAATTCTTCATGACTTTGATATTGAACTTTTTATAAAAAGATTTTATGATATCTTTTATGAAAAAAAAAATGTATATTTTAAAGAAGTAAAAATAGGTCATGAAAAAGTTTTTGTTAGTATAATTCATCTTTTAGAGGATGAAAATCATCTAGGAGTTATTATAACTTTCTATAAACATCTCGAAATTCTAAATTTAGCAAAGGAACTTACAAGTATAAATAATGTAATTACCGGATTTAGGGAGAATAATCATGAGTTTAAAAATCAACTTCAAGTAATATCTGGGTTAATTCAATTAAAAAAATACGATTTGGTTCAAGAGTATATGAAAAATTTAGAGAATAGTAATATGAAGATTTTAACTGAAATTGCCAATATTTCAGACTATTATATATTAGGTATTTTAATTGGAAAATTTAGTGTTATAAAAGAAAATGGTATTAATTTTACAATTGATCAAGATTCTATCTTATTTAAAGAACACGGTTTTATTACGTCACTTGATATTATAACTATTGTATCTAATTTGTTGGAAAATGCGATTGAAGCTTTAGAGAAAGTTAAAATTAACAATAAAAAAATTGAACTTCTTTTATTAGAGGATGACGATTCTATTCAAATTACAGTTTTTGATAACGGTTTAAAAGTAGATCCTAATATAAAAAATAAGATGTTTGAAAGATATGTATCTTCTAAAGGAACAAATCGAGGCATTGGATTAGCTCTTGTAAAATCTAAAATTGAACTTTATAATGGACAGTTTATTTTAGAAGAGGTTGACAATGGAAAATATTTTACAATCATATTGAATAAGGAGAATAAAGATGTATAAAGTACTAATTGTTGAAGATGATCCTATGGTTGCATCTATAAACAGTATTTTTTTAGAGAAATATAGTAACTTAGAAGTTATTAATATAGCAAAGAATGAAGAGGAAGTTTTTGAAATTCTTGAAAAAAATTGTGTAGATTTAATTTTATGTGATGTTTATTTAGGAGAAAGTAATGGCATTGAGATTTTAAAAAAGATTAGATCTAAAGGAATATTAACAGATATTATTTTTATCACTGCTTTAAATGAATCTAATAAAATTAAAGAAGCTGTTGCTTTTGGAGCTATAGATTTTTTAATTAAACCATATAATCAAGCTAGATTGGATGCAGCTATTGGTAAGTTTTTAAAGAAAAATGAGCTACTCATAAAAACTACTATGGATCAAGAAGAGTGTGATGAATATTTTTCTTCTGATTCCAACCAAACAGAATTTCCAAAGGGAATAAATGAAAAAACCTTAGAAAAAATTGAGTTATTTTTAAGTGAAAATAGAAAAAAATGGTGGAATGCTAATAAACTTTCTGAACAGCTTAATATTAGCACTGTAACATTAAATAAATATTTAAAGTATTTGGTTTCTACAAATAAATTAACTGTTAACACATCTTATGGTGAAGTTGGAAGACCTGAAAATTTTTATAAATATCATAATTAATAAAAACCACTAGTTAATCCTAGTGGTTTTTGCGTATAAAAATTAATTTCTAGACTTAAAGTATAAATGAGATTAAGAAACTAAGTGTTACTATTGAAAAAATTGTTCCTAATATTGTAGAGCTAGAACTTTCAACCTCTGAAACCCCATATTTTAATCCAAACATTGTTGAGATTGTTGCTGTTGGCATAGCACAAAGTAATAAAATCTCTTTTGCCATTATTCCTTTTAAATGGAATAAAACAATTAATCCACTCATAATAATTGGCTGTAAAATATTTTTCATAAAGATATTAAAATAAACTTGTCCTGACAAAACAACTCTATAGCTTGCCATGATTAATCCAAGAGAAAATAATGAAACTCCTGATGTACTTTTTCCTATAAGTTCAAAAGAGTGGAAAACAACTTTTGGGATTTCAACATGGAAAACAGAGCAAAGTAAGCCTAATATAGGAGCTATTATCAATGGTTTTTTAATACAATTGATTAAGCTTGATTTTATTATTTTCATTGGACTTGCTGTAGCATCTTTTGATTCTAAAATAATTGTTGTTATAGGAATCATAAATATACTTGTTATAACATTACCAATTGCAACAGAGATTAGTGCTTCTGGTCCTATTAAAGATGTTAAAACTGGAATACCCATAAATGCCATATTTGGAAAAGCACAAACAATTGAACCTTGAGCTGCTTTTCTTGAATCATATTTGAATATATGTTTTTGTATAATAAATGAAATCACATATAACCCCATTAAAGCTAGAGCAAAAGATGATATTATTCTAACATCTAAAAGAGTTTTAGGGTTGGCTTTAGCACTTCCAATAAATAAGTGTAATGGAAAACTGAACATCATTACATAATCTGCAAAAGCCTTTTTATGCTCTATTGACACAATTTTCTTTTTTCCTGAAAACCACCCTAAAGCGATTACAAAAAATACTGGCACAATAGAATCTAATATTGTATCTAACACATTAAAACCTCACTTGTATTTTATTTTTAAATTTTATTTTTTTACTAAATCTGAAATAGCTTTAGCTACTGTATCTGCAACTCTTGGGTCAAATGGACTTGGAATGACATATTCAGTTGATAACTCTTCATCAGTTATTAGATTAGCTATAGCTTGAGAAGTTGCAAATTTCATTTCTTCAGTTATTTTTTTAGCTCCACTCTCTAAAGCTCCTTTAAATAAACCTGGGAATGCTAAGACATTATTGATTTGATTTGGGTAATCAGATCTTCCTGTTCCAACGATTTTGGCTCCTGCAGCTAAAGCTTCTTCTGGCATAATCTCAGGTGTTGGATTTGCCATTGCAAAAATTATAGAATCCTTATTCATCTCTTTTACCATTTCAGGTTTTAAAAGTCCTGGTGCTGATACTCCAATAAATATATCGGCTCCTTTTATAGCTTCTTTTAATCCACCTTTTAGATTTTCTTTATTTGTAATTTCAGATAACTCTGTAGTTAAGAAATTATACTCTCTATTTTCATCATCTCTAGCAATGATTCCATCAATATCAATAGATAAAATATCAGTTACATCTAATTTTTTAATCATTTTAATTATTGATGATCCAGCTGCTCCAGCTCCACATACAACAACTTTTGCTTTAGTTATATCTTTCTTTAAAAGTTTATATGAGTTTAAAATTCCAGCTGTTACAACAATTGCAGTTCCATGTTGATCATCGTGAAATACAGGAATATCCAGTTCTTCTTTTAATCTAGTTTCAATCTCAATACATCTAGGTGCTGAAATATCCTCTAAATTTATTCCACCAAAACTTGGTGCTAAAATTTTACAAGTTCTTATAATTTCTTCAGTATCTTGAGTGTCTAAGCATATTGGAAATGCATTAACTCCTGCGAATTCTTTAAATAAAATAGCTTTTCCTTCCATAACTGGTAATGCAGCTTCTGGTCCTATATTTCCTAACCCTAACACAGCTGACCCATCACTTATAACAGCTACCATATTTCCTTTTGAAGTATATTTATATACATCAGTTTTATTCTCTGCTATTCTTCTACAAGGTTCTGCAACACCTGGTGAATAAGCTAAACTTAGTTCTTCTTTTGAAGTTACAGCCACTTTACTAATAACTTCAATCTTTCCTTTATTCTTTTCGTGAAGTTCTAATGATTTTTCATAAACAGTCTCTTTTTTCATGATACATCTCCTCTAAAAAAATTTTTAAGTTTATACAAGAGCAATGATAACATGAAAAGTAAAATAAAAAAATTTAACAAAGATTTTAAACAATTAATTAACTTAATTAAGTTTTTGAAAAAATTATTCTGTTTTCTCATTACTATTTAGAATAAATAATTATCATATCTAAACATAAACAAAGAGTGTTATTTTTAAACTTTAAATTGAATTTTTATTCAAATAAAGTTTGAAAATTTTTTGAAAATATGTTATTCTACCAAAGACTATAAAAAATTTGGGGAGAATATTATGAAAAAGTTTTTAGGTTTACTTACTTTGGGATTAGCAATTATTTCTACAAATCTGATGGGAGCGGAGGTAACAATTCTTCATACAAATGATCTCCATGCACATGTGGAACCTTTTTTATTTAGAGGATTAGATGCTAATAGAAAAGTGGGAGGTTTTGCTAATATAACAACTTATGTAAAAAATGTAAAAGAGCAAGAAAAAGGAAAAAGAGAAGTTCTTTTTTTAGATGCAGGAGATTATTTTACAGGTCCTTATATCAGTTCTTTAACTGAAGGAGAAGCAATAATCGATATAATGAACACAATGGGATTTGATGCAGCTACTGTAGGAAATCACGAATTTGATCACGGTTGGGAAAATGGAAGAGAAAAGTTAAAGCAAGCTACCTTCCCTATAGTTTTAGGAAATGTTTATGAAGATAAAACAGGAAAACCATTTTGGGATAAACCTTATATGATAATTGAAAGAAATGGATTAAAGATAGGTGTAATTGGACTTCATGGAGTTTTTGCTTTCAATGATACTGTTGCAGCTATAATGCGTAAAGGAATCACAGCGCAAGATGAAGATGAGCATCTAAAAAAATATATTGCTGAGTTAAAGGATAAAACAGATATTGTTGTACTACTTGTTCATCAAGGAATTCCCGCAAGACAATCTTCTTTTGGTGGAGACGATGTAGAAAGAGCTCTTAAAAGAGATATTGATATGGCTAAAACGATTCCTGGAATAGATATTCTTGTAACTGGTCATGCACATCAAGGAACTCCTGAGCCAATTAAAGTAAATGATACGTTAATAGTTTCAACTAATGGTCAAGGATCTCAAGTTGGAAGATTAGATTTTACTTATGATGAAAAGACAGGGAAAATAACAAAATATAATGGAAAACTTGTTACAATTTATGATGATGAAATCACACCAGATACAAAAACTCAAGAATCTATTGATAAATGGAAAAATAAAATAGAAGGAATTACAAGTAAAGTGATTGGGCAAACAGATAAAACTTTAACACGTTCATATGGAACAGAATCTCTTCTTGGAAATCTTTTTGCAGATTCACTTATGGAAGCTGGAAAAGAGTTTGGGTCACAATTTGCTGTAACAAATAGTGGTGGTATCAGAAACGATATTGAGTCTGGAGAGATAACTTTTGGAAGTATTATAAGTGCCGCTCCATTTCCAAATGAATTAACAATTCTTGATTTAACTGGTGCACAAGTAGAAGAGATGTTTGAACACGCAGCAGGACTGACTAATGGAGTTTTACAGGTGTCATCAGAGGTTAGAATGACTTACGATCCAGAAAAAGAAGTTGGAAAAAGAATAACTAAATTAACAATTAATGGTGAAAAAATAGATAAAAATAAAAAATATAGAGTGGCCACAAATGATTTCTTAGCTAATGGTGGAGATGGATTTTCGTCATTCTTAGAGGGAACAAATAGAGTAGGTAAAGGTGGATATATGGTTTATTCTGCAATGATAGATTATATTTCAAAAAGAGGAACTGTTTCACCTCAATTAGAAGAAAGAGTTATAACAGTTAAATAATTATGTAAAATAAATGAAATGGAGAAGCTTTAGCTTCTCTTTTTTGCTATTAATGAATTTTATTTATAATATCTATATGATAATAATTTAACTTATTAAAGGTTTTTATTGGTATTTTTAGTAGTTATTATACAAGAAAAAGATTAATAGAGAATTTTTAAAAAATTTTAAATAAAAAAATAAAAATTTTTGAGGTGAATTTTATGAATCGGATAAAAAAAATAGCAATATTAATGGTAGTCTTAAGTACTATTACTATGGCGGAGATAAAAGTAGCTTATTTAGCAGGAGGATGTTTTTGGTGCACAGAGTCTGATATGGAAAAAGTTCCTGGAGTTATAAATGTAATTTCCGGATACTCTGGTGGACATGTGGAAAATCCTACATATGATCAAGTATCTAGTGGAGATACAGGACATATTGAATCGATAGAGGTAAAATATGATAGTGATAAAATTAGTTATTCTCAACTGTTACATAGTTTTTTAAAGGGAATTAATCCTACTGATGGAGATGGGCAATTTGTAGATAGAGGATATCAATATTCACCAGCTATTTTTTATCAAAATACCAATGAGAAGAATCTTGCAGAAAAGGCTTTAAATCAAATACAAAAAGAGGGACATTTTACTAAAATAAATGTCAAACTTCTTCCATTTGATAAATTCTATGTTGCAGAAGAGTATCACCAAGATTATTATAAAAAAAATCCTATAAGATATAAGTACTATAGATATCGTTCTGGTAGAGATCAATTTTTAGAAAAAGTTTGGGGAAAAAATTAAAAATTCCTTATACAAAAAAGGAAGCTTTAAAAAGGCTTCCTTTTCTATATACAAGATTTTTTATCTATTTATTCTAAAAAGAGATGCAGTATATATAATAAGACCACTCCAAATTAAAGAGAAGGTTATAACATGTACGCTTGAAAAATTCTCTCCAAATACAAACACTCCAAGTAGTAAAACCAATGTAGGGGTAAGATATTGAAAAAATCCAATAGATGATAACTTTGATAGCTTTGTCCCTAAAGAGAAAAGAAAAAGTGGGATTACTGTTACAACTCCTGCTCCCATCAATAAAATTTTATCAAAATTTGCTGCTTCTATTCCTTTTCCACCTTTAATCATTAGTAAGTATAAAATTGCAACTGGAAAATACACCAATGTTTCAATTGTTAATGCTAAAATTGGATCAATTTTGATTTTCTTTTTTGCTATACTGTACCCTGTAAAAGTTCCAGCTACTAAAAGAGAGTATAAAGGTAGCTTTTGATATATGATAGACATATAGCATACTCCTAATGTAGCTAAAATGATTGCAGTTTTTTGATATTTACTTAAAGTTTCTTTAAAGATAAATCTTCCAGCAAGAATTAAAAGCAGTGGATTTATAAAGTATCCTAAGCTAGCTTCTAAAACACGGTTACTATTAACTAAAAAGATATATGCCATCCAGTTTGCACAGTTAAATGTAGCAGCTAAAATAATATAATATATTGTTTTTTTATTTTTAAAAATCTCAACTAACTCATTTTTTTGTTTTTTTAAAATCACAAAAATAATTAGAAAGAAAAAAGACCAAATTATTCTGTGTGAAACAATCTCTAAAGCTGGAATATTTTTTAGATTTGTCCAATACAAAGGAAAAAGTCCCCATAATATAAATGCACTTAAAGAATACAACATCCCTTTTTGATTATTTTCCATTTAAATCTCCTCAATAATTTTTTATTTTAATAATAGATCTAAAAGCCCTTTTAAATTTGAAATTTCATAGGTTGGTTTAATCTCACTATCTATTGAGATCTTTTTTGGATTATATAAACATGTATCAATTCCAAAATTTATTCCACCTTTTATATCTGAACTTAAACTATCTCCAATCATTAAAATATCTGATATATTTTCTATCTGGTTGTTTTCTAAAGCTATTTTAAATATTTCAGGATTTGGTTTTGAAACTCCAACCTCCTCAGAAACTATAATATCATTGAAATATGGAGCTATTAAAGAGTTTCTAATTCTTCCATTTTGAACCTTTGTCAATCCATTGGTTATAATGAACAGTTTATATTTTCCATATAACTCCTTTATTAAATCTAAACTATCATGAAAAAGAATTGAAGATTTAGAAAGATTGTCCATATATCTATCCGCAAAATCATATGGATCAAAAGTATAGTTAAGATGATTACAATATCTTCTAAATCTCTCTATTTTTAACTCACTTTGAGTTATTTTTCCCTCCTCTAACTCTTTCCATATTTTACTGTTTATCTCTTTGTATATTGGCAAGTGGTATTCCTTATCGTAGTCAATCCCATAACCAATTAAAGTTTTTTCTAAAGCTTCCATTTCAGATGCTTTAAAATCAAATAAAGTATCGTCTGCATCAAAAATTAATGTATTGTATTTCATGATTTCACCCCGTTATTTTTTTCAGCATAATCCTTTGCAAGATTTATACTTAAAGATAAAAGAAACATACTTATTATTGTCCCTTCTCTAACATAGATTGGAAGATCTCCAACCATTGATATTCCCACTGAAATGATAAGAGAAAAAACATCTACTAAATATCTTAATTTCATAAATGAAATTTTAGTCATTTGAGATATTTTTATACACACATTTTCAAGAGGAAAAGTTATTATATTATAATATATAATAATACCTATAGACAACCCACTTATTACGGTTCCACCACTAAAAATGAAAAGCCGTTGAATATATCCAAGAGAGGATAGGCCACTAAAAATATTATATGTAAAAAAATTAATAAAACTTCCAAACATAAAAACAGAAACTCCCTGTGCCAAATATTTATATTTCTCATTAAATTTAGTTAATATCATATAGATTAGTAAAAATATTATGTTGAAAAATGTTGTTATAGTTCCAACTTTTATGTCGCTCATAGTTGCAACAGCTAAGTTCATGGAGTTATAGCTGCTTACACCTATATTCGCAACAATTCCTAAACTCACTCCAAGAGCTGAAATTATATAAAAAATATAAGATTTTGTAATGTTTAAAATTAATTTCATAGAATACTCTCCTTTTAATTTATGCATAATTTGTATAAAGTATAATTTATATAGATTCTAGAATAATTACACTATTATTTTAATTGAAATAGCTTTATAATAATATGAAATATTGCACATTATGGAGGAAATTATGAAGAAAATTTCAATGGAAAATATAAATAAAAGTTTAAAATTAAATATTGATAAATATGGGAATATTTTTGGTTCCCTTACCTCTAATATGGAAGTTGAAATTTTTAATCCTGGGGAAAAGATTATTTTTTATAATGCCCCTCTTGAAAAATTGAGATTTATGATTCAAGGGAGAGCCAAGATACTCTTTGTCCATGAGGATGGGAAGCAATCCATAATTCATTTTGTTAAAAAAGGGGAGTATTTAGGAGAACTGAGTTTTTTAGAGATTGAAAAAGACCCTAAGGAAGTTATTTCAATTATAGAATCGATTTTTGTTTCAATTGATATGTCTCTAGCTAAAAAGGAGTTAGTTAAAGATACTCAGTTTCTATTTAATTTATCTAAATTTATTGGAAATAAGATGTTAGAACGAACTTACTTCCACTCTAAAAATCAAAATTATGGACTAAAAAATAGACTAGCTGGATATATTTTAATGTCTCAAAGCAATGAGATATATTTAGAAAAACACACTGAAACAGCGGAATATCTAGGAGTAAGTTATAGACAGCTTCTATATATTTTTAAAGAGTTTTTAGACCAAGGGGTGCTTATAAAACTTAAAAAAGGTTACAAAGTCAATATAAAAAAATTGGAATTATTAGCCAAGGACACAGTTATAGCTTAGGTTAATCTAAATTTTTAAAAGAGATAGAAAAGGCGTCAAAGTTTTCCTTTGACGCCAGATTAAATCTATTTTATTTTAAAAATCACTTAAAATAATTGAAGAATCCTTTTGACTAGCCTCTATAAGCTCCTTACTAAATCCAGACTTTGAAAATAGCATATAGTACTCTTTACGAGAGCCGTTTTTCCATTTGACAGATTTAGCTTTCTCTTTAAGTTTATAAAGAACACTCAGTCCCACATGTTTATTTGACCACTTACACTCACCAAATAAAATCTCGTTCTCTCCTAGAGCAACTACATCTATCTCCTCATTTTTATCCCACCATCTCCCAAGATTTTTTATAGGAAATGGAACTTTACTATCCCACATTAAAGTCTCCCTTGAAAGATTCTCATAAACTTTTGAAACCCAAAGGTCGAAAGTAGTTTTAATCTTTTCTAAAGGGTAGGTTAAGTTTTCAATCTCTAAATAACTTTGATACGGATAAACATAGTTAAACCAAAAGTTCAAATAGTTATCCTTTATCTTATAAAGTGCCTTTTTACTATTTTTTATATCCTCAGTTACAGGTATCTCTTTTTCAAGAATATCTAACTCTATAAGTTTAGATATATATGGAGTTAAACCACTAGATGGAATCTCAAGCTGTGATGAGATAGAGGACATCTTCGTATTTCCAACAGCTATAGATTGTAAAATAGAGAAATATCTAGATAAGTCATTTATCTCCTCTTGAAGTAAAAATTTAGGTTCAGAATATAAATAATTATCTTTATCAAAAATATTATGTTCTATGTTCCAAAGAGGTGTTCTCTCTCTATCAAAACTTAAGATATATTTTGGAATTCCACCAGTAATTGAGTACATCTCAATTAATGAATGATGCGATTTCTCATTAAAAAATTCTGGATAATATTTAAAATCTATTGGTTTTAATTTTATCTGAGCTGTTCTTCGTCCAAATAGCGGACTATCATAAGCTAAAACCTCAGAGTACATCATAGATATTAGGGACCCGCAAAGAATTATCATAATATTTTTATTCTTTAACTTTTCATCAAAAATTCTTTGGAATATAGATGAGAAACTTTTATTTACCATACAAAGATATTGAAACTCATCAATTACTAAAACAAATTTTTCATCTCCAAGTTTACTTATAAAATAATCAAATAGCGTGTCCCAGTCTTTTATCTCAATTTTTTTTACAAAATCATCATTGAAGTGCTCTCCCAATTGATTTTTAAATCTATTTATTTGAATAGTTTCATTCTGTTTATCTGCAAAGAAATAAAAAGCTTTTTTATCTTTTATAAATTCTTTTATAAGAGTTGTTTTTCCAACTCTTCTTCTTCCGTAGATAACGGTAAAACTTGAGTTTTTTTCAAACTCTTTATTTAAAGTTTTCATCTCTCTTTGTCTATTTATAAAATTCATAATATCACCTCATCTATATTATATAATTAAAATTATAATAATTCAAATTATTATAATTTTAATTATATCCAATGCAACTCCATATTTTCATAAAAAAATTTAAAAAAATTTAAACTTTTGATATAATAAAAAGGCTCTAAAAATTAAGGAGGTATTAAATGAAAGTACATCATGTTTGTATTGAAACATCTAAGTATAATGAATCGATATTTTTTTACACTAAAGTTTTAAATTTTTCATTAAAAAAAGAAACACCTAATTTTCATGGGAGAGACTATAACTCTTGGTTAGAATTAGATGGATTTTATATCGAATTGCAAACACCTAAAAATAAAGAACGAAAAGAATCTATTCCAAATGATAAAGGCTTGGTACATGTTTGTTTTTTTGTAGAAGATATTTTTAAAGAGTTAGAAAGAATAAAATTAATTTACAATAAATTTAAACTAAAAAATAATGAAATTTTATATAATGTAGAAGGGGGAATGCTTTTTAAATTAGTTGCCCCAGAGGGGACAATTATAGAAATTAGGGATAATCCATTATTTTAATATCTTAATTTAAAATTTATAGCAATTTTTTTCAAATGTAAAAGGTTACACAAAGTTGATTAAAATTAAAAAATAAAAAGTGGCTATTAATCTCAAATGCCACTTTTTATTTAAATTAGATAAAATAGTGATAGTTTATTCTAAATTAATACCCTATAAAATATGCAATAACGATTGCAGCAGCTCCGATACTTAGCCAGATTCCCATGAGAGGAGCCATCCACTTCACCCATTTTTCATATGAGATTTGTGAAATTGCAAGATAACTCATAAGTCCTCCAGCAGTTGGATTGATATAGTTTGTAAATCCGTCTCCATATTGAAAAGCTAAAACAACAGTTTGTCTAGAAACTCCTATCATATCCCCTAAAGGAGCCATGATGGGCATAGTTGTTGCAGCTTGTCCGCTTCCTGATGGAATAAATAGATTTGTTATAATCTGAACACAATACATAAGCAAAGCTGAGATAACTCCAGGTAAAGATGAAATTTTACTAGAAAGATAAAATAGAATTGTATCTATAATTTGTCCATCCTCTAATACAACTAGGATTCCACGAGCTAACCCCACAGCAAGAGCTCCAAATACAACTCCTCTAGCTCCATCTAAAAAGTTATTTGCAGAATCAGTGGGAGAGATTCCAGCAACAAAGCTTGAGGTAATTCCCATGAACATAAATATACTAATTAATTGCTCTGTTCCCCACCCATGTTTTAAAACTCCATATGTTAAAGTTATAAATCCAATTAACATAACTAAAAGAACACCTTTTTGTCTAAAAGTTAAATCTGGAATCTCTTGATTATCTGTTGATATATTAGACATAGATTTTTGTTTAACCTCTAAATCAAACACCACACTGCTAAAAGGATTTTCCTTTACTTTTCGAGCGTATCTCATAATATATAAAACTGTAGCAACGTATAAAACTATATAAACTGCTACTCTAAATCCCATTCCAGAGTAAATTGGAAGTCCAGCTATTGAGTGAGCAACTCCAACTGTAAATGGATTTATAAATCCACCAACGAAACCAACTCCAGCTCCCAAAGCTACCATAGCCATTCCAACCATAGCATCAAATCCAAGAGCTCTTGCTAAAAGAACTCCCAGTGGCACAAAAGCTATAGCTTCTGTGTTCATACCAATTGCTACTCCTCCAATTGAAAATACAAACATAACAACTGGAATTAAAAGCATCCCTTTATTTCTAAATAGGTAAGCTACTTTTGCTATTCCAGAGTCAATGGCACCTGTTCTTTGAATCATATTAAAAAATCCGCAAACCAAAAATGTGAAAAAAACAATTCCAGAAGTTGCTTGAAGACCTCTAATTAATACAGTAAATAGATTGTGTTCAGTAAAAGAGAAAAACTTAACAGGTGTATTAGCAACATATGTAAAAGTTTCTGGAGCTATAATCATTCTACCAGAGTTTACATCTTTAACTCTTTCGTAAACACCAGCAGGAATTATATAGGTTCCTATAAATGATAAAATAATCATTCCAGCAATAATTACATAGGTATGAGGAATTTTAAATTTCTTTATTTTAAGTTCCTTTCCTTTTGCACCTGCTCTACCACTATTTTTTAAATTTAAATTTGATTCACTATTCATATAGCACTCCCCTTTTTAAATTTTGTGTACATCAACCATTTTTTGATCCAATAGTTGTTCCCCAACAGTTATAAAATTTTCTAAATCTCCAGTTACATAGTAACTTATTTTATTATAATTTTTTAAATTTGCAACACTTTTTAATTTTTTTAATTGTTCACCAACTAATCTAGCAGTTTCCTTAGCTGGATTAACTATAGTACACTGAGTTATATCTCTAATTTTTTCTTCTAGATATGGGTAGTGAGTACAACCTAAGATTAGAGTATCAATATCCTTAGGTAACTTTTCAATATAGTTTTTTAAAATATTGTGAGATTCCTCGGTGTCCTTCCAACCTTTCTCTATCATAGGGCAAAGTAGTTCACATCCTTGTTGGTATACCTCATAACTTTCATTTAAATTTTGTATAGCATTTTTATAAGCGTTTGTTTTAGCTGTCAATGGAGTTGAAAGTACCCCAATTTTTTTATTTTTACTTTCCCTAAGTGCCATAGTAGCTCCTGGATTTATAACGCCTATAATTGGGAGAGTAGGAAACTTTTCTTTTAAATAATCTAGAGAAGCCACAGTGGCAGTGTTGCAAGCAATAACTATGAGGTCAACATCTTTATTTATTAAAAACTCACTGATTTTATAACAAAGCTTTTGAATATCCTCAATTGTTTTAGTTCCATATGGAGAGTTAAAACTATCACCATAATAAATAAATTCAGCAGAATCTAGCTCTTTTAATAACTCTTTTAAAACTGTTAAACCACCAACACCAGAATCAAAAACTCCTACTTTCATATTTTCCTCCTTATACTATATAAAAAATGTATAAAAAAAAGTCTAAAATTATTCTTACATAGTTTTCAAAACTATTTTAAAGATAATTTTAGACCTCATTTACTTTTAGAATCATAAATAAGTGTATTTTTTTATTTCTTCATTTATTTAATTAATAGATGTTATACCTCAAGTTTTCACTTCTGTCAAATTTTTGTTTTGATTTTTTTATTTGACTTTTAAGAGTTCTTGGAGTATATATTATTCATAGGAATTATTTGATACTAGGGGAGATAGTTGATGAAAGAAAAGTATATTGTTGGGACTGCAAAAACGTCTATAGACAATGCAATAACTAAAAATTATAATAGTTTTTTTGTAGGTTTTATCATTGATGAAAATGGAAAAATTTTAGATGTTGAAGCTTCTGCAATTTTAAAGATAACTAATGATTTTATTAAAAAAATCTTTATTGGAAAAGACTTTATAAAAGATTTTGAAGAGATAAGTTCTATCATATTAAAAAATTATTTAGGGTCCTCTCAAAAATCTATAATCGTAGCTTATAAAGACGCTATAAAAAAATATAATCAATCAGCGAATTAATACACTTATTTATCAAAAAAAAAACGTAAATAAGGTCTAAAATTCTAATTAATATAGAGTTTTAGACCTTTTTTGTATTTTAATAGTTTTATTAATCAAGGAGGATACAGTGAAATATTTAGGAACAATGACTAATGTAGATGGAGTTTTAGAGATAGGTGGAGTTTCTGTAAAAGAGTTACAGGAAAAGTATGGCACTCCTCTTTATATTTACGATTTAGAGTTTATGGAGAAAAATATAAAAGATTTGAGGGAATCTTTTGTCAGTGAAAAATTTAAAACAACTATAGTTTATGCTTCAAAGGCTTATTTATCTAAAGGAATGGCTCAAATTGTTGAAAAGAACGGACTTGATATTGATGCTGTTTCAGGTGGAGAACTATACACTATTTTAAATTCAAATTTTCCTACAAAAAGAGTTCATATGCATGGTAATAACAAATCTTTAGAAGAGATTGAGATGTGTGTAAAAAATGAGATTGGGAGCATTATTTTAGATAATAGATTTGAAGCTGAAAAAGTTGCACTTGTGTGTAGAAAATTTAATAAAAAAATGAATGTTATGTTAAGACTAAATATTGGAATAGATGCTCATACTCATGAATATATAAAAACATCAAAACACTCGTCTAAGTTTGGAGAGTCTATTTTTGATAAAGATATTGTTAAAATAGTTAAGGATATTGTAGATAGACCTGAGTTAAATTTTTTAGGATTTCATAGTCATATTGGATCTCAGATTTTTGATGAGTTAGCTTTTTGCGAAGGTATTGAAACTATGGTTGAGTTCACAAAGAAAATTTCAGAAAAACTTAATATCTACATTCCAGATATAAATATAGGAGGAGGGTTTGGAGTTAGATATACCCAAGAGGATACTGATGTTAATTTGAAAAAAATAATGAAAAAAATTATCAGATGTTTAGAAGATAGTTTAGTAAAAGAAGAGATAGGTATAAAAAATGTGACTATAGAACCTGGGCGATCTATTGTGGCTCAAGCTGGAAGTACTCTTTATACAGTTGGCGGTGAAAAAGAAACATATGGTGGTGAAAAATATATTTTTATTGATGGAGGGATGACAGATAATATAAGACCAGCTCTTTATCAAGCTAAATATGAGAGTGTCGTTGCAAATAAACTTAATGAAGCAGAGAAAGAAGTAGTAACTATAGCTGGAAAATGTTGTGAATCGGGAGATATCATAGCTAAAAATGTAAGATTAGGAAAATGTAGAGAGAATGATCTGATTCTTGTTAGCTGTACAGGTGCTTATGGACATTCTATGAGTAGTAATTACAACAAAGCTTTAAAACCAGCAGTGGTGTTTGTAAAAGATGGAAAAAGTTATCTTGTTTCTAAAAGAGAAAGTTATGATGATTTAACAAAAAATGATATACTATTGGAAAATATATTTTAAGGAGATGCAATTTATGAATATAGAACTTTTAAAAAAACACAGCGAAAATATAAAAAATTGGTTGGTAAAGGTGAGAAGAGATTTTCATGAGCACCCAGAACTAGGAACTCAAGAGTTTAGAACTCACGATAAAATTTGTGAATATTTAGATGAGATGAATATTCCTCATAGAACTTCATTTGATACAGGAGTTATAGCTGAAATTGAGGGAGAAAATAAAAATATAACAATAGCTTTAAGAGGAGATATAGATGCACTTCCTATACAGGATATAAAAAGTGTTGATTATGCTTCAAAAAATAGTGGAATTTGCCATGCTTGTGGACATGATGTACATACAACTGTGGTTTTAGGAGTGGCAAAATATTTTTATGAAACAAAAGAGAAGCCACCTGTAAATATAAGATTATTTTTCCAACCTGCTGAGGAAACTGTTGGAGGGGCAAAACCTATGATTGAGGATGGAGCTCTTGATGGAGTTAATGCTGTTTATGGGTTACATGTAGATGAAACTATAGATGTTGGAAAAATTGGAATAAAGTACGGAGCTATGAATGCTTCTTCAGATACCTTAAGAATAAAGATAAAGGGGGAAAGTTGTCATGGTGCTTATCCAAGTAGAGGTGTGGATGCGCTTTTAATAGCATCTCATGTGATTATTGCTCTACAGAGTATTGTAAGTAGAAATTTAGATGCTAGAGAATCTGGTGTAATAACAATTGGAACAATAAACGGTGGAACTGCTGGGAATATTATATCAAATGAGATTGAACTTAGAGGAACTTTGAGAACTTTAGATCCAGACGTTAGAGCTAGAATGAAAAAAAGAATTGAAGAGATTGTAACAACTCTGCCTTTAGCTTTTGGTGGAAAGGGTGAGATTGATATAGAGCCTGGTTACATAGCTTTAATAAATCACGACAGATCTGTAGATATTATTAAAAAAAGTGCTACTGAACTTTTTGGAGAGGATAGTATCTATGAAAAAAAGCTAGCTAATATGGGAGTGGAAGATTTTGCATATTTCATTGAAAACACTGAGGGAGCATTCTTTACTTTAGGAGTTAGAAATAGCGAGAAAAATATAAAAACTCAGGCTCATAATGGAAACTTTGATGTTGATGAGGAAGCAATTGTCAATGGAGTAATGATGCAAATACTAAATGTATATAACTCAATTTAGGGAGGAAATCATGGAAAAATTTGATCAACTAAAATCTAAGTTACAAAATATAATTAATGAATTTTCAGGAAAAGTAGGCATTATAGTTAAGGTTGATGGAGAGGAGATATTTTCTAAAAATGAAAGTAAAGTTTTTCAATCAGCTAGTTTGATAAAGCTTTTTATTTTAGAGGCACTTTTAGAAAAAATATCTCAAGGGGAACTGTCTTATAGTGATAAAAAAAGTGTGGACTCAATGGATAAAGTTCCAGGCTTTGGAGTTTTAAAAGTTTTAGATGATAATTTAAATGTGACAATAAAGGATTTAGCGACACTTATGATAACTTTAAGTGATAATACAGCTACGAACATGTTGATAGATATTTTAGGAATAGATTACATTCAAAGTTTTATTGAAAAAAATAATTACCATGAGACTCAACTTCAAAGAAAGATGTATGACTCTGAAGCTAGAGAGAGGGGATTAGATAATTTTACTAGTGCTAGAGATACCCTAAAGGTTTTAGAAAATCTATATTGTGATGAGACTGCACTTTTTATTCTAAAAAATCAACTGTGTAACTCTAAAATTCCTCTATATTTTTTTAGAAAGGTAGAGGTGGCTCATAAAACTGGTGATTTAACAAACATAGAGCATGATGCAGGAAGAATATTTTTTAAAAATAGTTTTGTGGATTTGATTATTTTAGCAGAGGGAGAAAATAAAGAAGCTGTTCTGTTAAATAATAGATTGGGTGAGTGTATCTATGAAAACTTTAAAAGCTGTTGATGAAAAAAAATATGATTTAGTTATAGAGAATGGAATCGTTGTGTTTGGTAGTCAGAAAGAAAAAGAGATTTTAAATATTGGAATAATAGAGGATAAAATTGAGGCTATCTCTAAAGATAAACTGGTTGGAAAGAAAATTATTGATGCTAGGAATCTTTATGTAACTCCAGGATTTATAGATGTTCATAGCCACTCAGATATCTCTGGATTTATAGACGAAAGTTGTACAAGTAAAATTTATCAAGGAGTGACATCAGAGGTTAATGGAAATTGTGGAATAGGAATCTCTCCGTGGTCAGATGAGAACAGGGAAAATCTTAAAAAGTATATTCAGACTCATTCAGATATAAATTATTATCCAGTAGATTTAAATAAAACCAGATCTTTTTTAGATTTAAAAAAATTTTTAGAAAAGGGAAAACTTGTTACTAATCAAGGATTTCTTGTTGGAGCTGGGTGTATTCGAATAGCTGTAATGGGGTTTAAGTCAAGTGAGGCCAATGAAAGTGAAATTGAAAAGATGAAGATGCTTTTGGAAAAACAATTTGAGGAAGGTGCCCTTGGAATATCTTTTGGATTGATATATCAACCAGGAAATTTTATGAGTCAAAGGGAGATTTTAGAACTTTTAAAGGTTGTAAAAAAGTACGATAGAGTTGCATCTTTTCATATGAGAGACGAGGTTAATGAGATTGAAAAATCCATAGAAGAGGTTATCTATTATGGTAGAGAAACTAAAGCAAAGGTCAATGTCTCCCATCTAAAAGTTATGAATAGGAAAAATTGGGGAAAGTCTAGAAAAATTATAGAGATGTTAGAGAAAGCTTCTAAATCTGGAGTACTAATATCTTTTGATCAATATCCCTATGAAGCTACTTGTACAAACCTTTTCGTACTTATACCTCAAAATGTTTTCGATGGAGATATAGAAACTTTTATAAAAGAGATTTCTAATTTCTCCGACAAAGTGTTGTCTTTGATAAGGGAAAATATTGAAAAAAGAGGGGGGAGTAAAAACATTGTGGTATCTAATAGTTATTTAAAAGATACCTATTTTAATGGAAAAACAATCTTTGAGATTTCAAAGTATCTGAATTTGAGTGAGGAGAAAACTGTTTTGTATATACTTGAAAAATCTAAAGGAAAGGCTCAAGCCATCTATTTCTCTATGGATTTAGAGGATGTAAAGGAGTTTTTTAAAACTGATTTAGGAGTTATTGCTAGCGATGGAAACTCTTTACCAATGGAAGACAAATTTGATTTGGGAAATCCTCATCCAAGAAATTTTGGAACATTTCCAAAATATATATGGATGAGTAAAGATGAGGTTCCAATAGAAAAAATTATAAAGAGAATTACTGAAAGGCCAGCTAAACTCTTTAGATTAGAAGGGCGTGGAGAGATTAAAAATGGAAATTTTGCAGATATTACCATTTTTGATTTGGATAAAATTAAAGATAGCTCCACTTTTCAAAATTCTTTTCAGTGCCCTGTGGGGATAGAGTATGTTGTTATAAATGGAAAGGTTGTTTTGGAAGAGGGAACTGTATTTACCGCTAAGGTTGGAAGCGTTTTAGTGAATTGAAATGAAATTAAAAGGGTAGACGATAGAAATTTCTAAATTTTCTATCGTCTTATATTTTTTATAAAAATTTTCTTATAGATTTTCCTGAGTTAGAATTTACAATTTCATTATCAATTAAAGAAAGTCTACCATTGATAATAACATATTTTATCCCTTTTGGAGGTAACATTGTATTTTCAAAAGTTGCTTGATCTTCAATTTCATCTAAAGAAAAAATTGTAATATCGGCGTCAGCTCCAATTTCTAGAGAACCTTTATTTATTCCAAGTATTTTAGCTGGAGAAAATGTTATTTTTTCAATAGCTTCTTCTATAGATAGTAATTTTTTCTCTTTTACATATTCTTTTAAAAACTTTGGAAAAGTTCCAGCCGCTCGAGGATGTCCCTCCCCTATCTCAGTTAGAATTCCATCACTGACAATAACAGTATTTTTATTTAAAATAGCGGTATCAATATCTTTTTCAATCATCATATGCCCAACAACAAGAGTCTCAGGAGCAGTTTTTCTTAGATCTTCAAAAATCCCTTTTGTACATCGACTACCTTTAAGTGGCCCACTAGCAACTTGTAACTGTTCATAGTTAAAGTCATGATTTTCAATGTAATTATTATCGAAAACTGCTGATCCTATCAGTGTACTAAAAGCTTTATATGGGTAACAATCACATCCAAGATTAACTCCTTGCTTTTTTTTAGTTTTAATCTCACTTAAAAAATCTCTCATCTGTCCATAGCCAGCCATACTTCCAATATGGGAGATCTGTAAATGTGTATCTGTAAATTTCCCGACCTCTAAAAATTCTTCTAAGGATTTCAAAACATCCTTCCCATCCTCTCTTAGATGAGCAGAAACGACTCTATTTTTTCCAAGTCTCGACAAAGTTACTAACTCATTAAAATCTATTCCTGGAATATATTCAATACCAAAACTTATTCCCAAAAGACCATTTTCTTTTATAAGTGACTTCCCAAAGTGATACATTTTTTCTATATTTTTATTATCTAAACTAGCATATCTATTATGAATATGGATAGATTTTCTCAATATTTCATGGGGTAAAAACATACCAAAATTTAAAAGGAATCCACTATCAACAGCTTCTAAATACTCTTTTATATTTTCAACTCCAATTCCACAATTTCCTCCTATAGCAGAAGTAACACCCATTTTTAAAAGTTTTTCAAAAATATTGATCTTAATTTCCCCATCCACCATTTTATCTTCGTGCATATGCATATCAATAAATCCAGGAGTTACATATAGATTGTTAGCATCAATTACTTTATCTCCAGTTAAAATATCTTTAGAAAGTTCAACTATTTTGCCGTTTTCAATACCTATATTTAATTTTTCAGATATATTGTTTTTAGGATTAATTAAATGCCCATTGTTTATTGCTATTTTCATAGTTGTGCTCCTTTTTAATTTATTTCAAAAAGTATATAGAAAAAAATTATCTTTGTACAATATAAAAAATATGTTTTAGTAATATATATTATGTATAAAGTAATTTGTTGACTTCTCAAACTTTAGATGATATAATCTGACAAAATTATAAAAGGAGGAAGAGAGAATGTTAAGGAACCTAAGGACTATAAATCAATTAAATAAATTTGTAATCCTTAGAGATAGCAGGCTTAATTACTTTATTTTATAATTGGAGTTTGATCAATTTTATATTGGTTAAATAGTTTTTGATTATATTTTTGTAGCTAATACTCGTCTTTTAAGGCGGGTATTTTTTTTATAAAATTTTTTAGGAGGGAAAAATGAAAAAGATTATTATATCAATTATGGTTTTACTATTTGTAGTATTTATGGGGTGCACGAAGGATGAGAAAAAAGATGGGGTTACTGAAAAGGTTTATGTAGTGGGAACCAATGCTGAATATCCACCCTATGAGTATTTAGAAAATAATAAAGTTGTGGGGTTTGATGCTGATATTATTGAAGAGCTTTCTAAAAGAGTAGGATTTAATTATAAGTGGTCAAATATGAATTTTGATGGACTTATATCAGCTTTACAAGCTAAAAAAGTGGATATGGTTATAGCTGGAATGACTGTGACTGAAGAGAGAAAAAACTTTATTAACTTTTCAACACCATATATAGCTCCGAATATTTGTTATATAGTTTTAAAAAATAATAACTTAAAAAATTCAAATGAACTACAAAATAAAAAATTTGGTGTAGAATTAGGCACAACTGAAGAGGGAATTGCAAGACAAGTTCCAGGTGCGCAAGTAATTCCTTTTACTGGGCACACATCAGCCCTATTAGCATTAAAAGCTAATAAAATAGATGCTATGTTATTAGATGAAAGTGTTGCTCAAAAATATATAGAGAATAATCCCGAGATAGAAAGTATAGGCGTTGCTTCTGGAGAAAGCAAAGCAATGGCTTTTAATAAAAGTAATGAAGAACTAAAAAATAAAATTGATACAGAGTTAAAAAAGATGTTAGATGATGGAACTATTCAAAGTTTAAAAGAAAAGTATGGTATATAATTATGGAAATAACATCATTTTATATGGAAATTTCAGAAAAAAATCTTGCAAATAATATTAATTATCTTAAAGAAAAATATAAAAAAAGTGTCCTTCCTGTTATTAAAGCAAATGCTTATGGCCACGGAATAGAGCTTATTGCTACAGCTTTATATAAAAATGGTTATAAAGAATTTAGTGTTGCTCGATTAAATGAAGCTCTAAAACTTTTAAAAAATGAGGAGCTGAAGAAGTGTAAAATTTTAGTTTTTGAAACTATAGATGAAAGTTACTTTTCCTATATAAAAAATTATGATTCTATAATTGTAACTGCTAACAGCTTTAGAGAGCTTAAAAATTTAGTAGATAATGGTATTTCTTCAAAACAAATTCAGCTAAAAATAGATTTTGGATTTGGAAGAAACGGAATAGAACTGTTAGATATTTTAAAATTAAAATCTTATATAGTTAATAAAAATCTAGAATTTAGTGGAATTTATTCTCATCTTTATGCTACTGATTTCATTGAAGGAAAGGAATTAATAGATAGATTTAGTGAAATTGTATTATTTTTAGGAAAAGAAAAATTTCAAATGATACACATTCAAAATAGTGTTGGAATTTTATTTTATGGAGCTCAAGATTTTATGACTCATATGAGAAGTGGTATATTTATTTATGGATTGCAAGAAGAGGGATTTTTCCATGAAGGACTGAAACAAGTTTTTCAATTAAAAGGAAAAGTAGCAGGAGTAAGGGATATTGAAGACTCTAAGTACTTAGCATATACTTCAAAAGATGATTTAAGTAATGACGATTAGGGGTCCCATCAGGAAAACGCGGAATAACAACGCTAAGGATTTTCCTGACCATTGATGCCCCCTTTATTTTCAATGTATTTCGACCATTTTTCATTCAAAAATTTTCTCAAGTAATCTAATTAGAGTTATTTCCATCTTTCCTTGTATTTATTAGCTTTTTATCTTGCTGCTCCGGAAAACGCGGAATAACAACGTTAAGACCCTCAATTTCATTAAATTTCAAGTTTTTATGAAAATTTAACAACGCTAAGGAATTGTCTAAATTGAATCTAACCCTTTAATTTCAAGGAGTTTTCGATATATCGAAGCTCGAGAAATATTTGTAATTTCACAGATTTGTTTTACTGTCATTTCACCCTCTTGATAAAGTTTTAAAGCGTAATTCATTCCAGCATGATTATTGTGATATTTTTTTACTCTTCCTTTAAATTTACCCTCTCTTTTAGCTATTTCAATACCTTCTCGTTGCCTCATTCTTATTAAATCTCTTTCAAGTTGGTTAACACCCGCCATTATTGTTATTAAAAATTGACTATACGGATTTTCTTCAGATAAATCTAACCAAGTATCTTTTAAAGATTTTAAATATGCTTTTTTTCCTCTAATTAAATCTATTAATAAAAATAGATCATGAGTACTACGAGTAATTCTTGTTAAATCAGTTACATAAATAACATCTCCACATTCAATTTCTTTCAACATATTTTGTAATTCTAATCTATTCATTGTAGCTCCAGAAATTTTTTCTTCAAAAATAATATCCATCCCAATTTCTAGAAGTTGTTGTTTTTGCCTCGCTAAATTTTGATCTTCAGAACTCACACGAATATACCCTATTTTTCTCATTTTTATTCCTCCTCTTTGAGACAAGTCTTATGAGACTCTACAAACCTATATTTTATCACGGTTCTTATTTTGTATCAATAGAGTCTACTCTATTGATATAATATTAAAAATACAATTAAAGGAGTTACAATATGTCATTAAGAGGAAAAGAGTTATTTTCTCAAGAGCAAAGAGAAATGTTCATGAAAATACCTGAAGATGAATTATCTTTAGCAAGATATTACACATTTTCAAAATATGATTTAGAAATTATTCAAAGACATAGAAGAGATGAAAATAAAATAGGATTTGCTTTGCAATTAGCAGTATTGAGATATCCCGGTTGGCCATATAGCTACATTAAGTCTATTCCAAAGATAGTAATAAGTTATATTGCAAAACAAATAGGGACTGGAATAGTACCTGCTAGAAGATACCCACAAAGAGATAATACTCTTTGGCAACATATGAAAGAGATTAAAGAGGAATATGGTTTTATTTCTTTTGGTGAAGTTGAACACAAAAAAGTATTTAACTATATCTACAAATTAAGTTTAGAAAATGAAGATACCTTATATCTTTTTGATGAGTGTTTGAATTTTTTTAGAAAAAATAAAATTATACTTCCTGGTATAACTACTATTGAGAACCTAATATGGGAAGCTAAAAACGAAGCAGAAAAAATACTTTTTGATACTTTAAATAATTCTCTTTCAGAAGAGCAAAAAGAAAAGTTAAATTCTACTCTATTAGTTCAGCCTAATATAGAGGAGCGAAGCAGAACAACCCTTGGTTGGTTAAAAACTCCAACTGGCTTTCCTTCTCCAGAAACTTTTTTAAAGTTGGCTGATAAAATCGAGTATATAAAAGATTTACATCTTGATATTTCTTTAGTTCAACATTTTCACTCAAATAGATTATTACAACTCTATAGAATGGCTATGAGATATGAACCTTATGCTTTTAGAGATTTCAAAGAAAATAAAAGATATGCACTATTAACAATTCTTTTAATAAATCTTTCTAAAGACCTGATAGATAAGGCTTTTGAAGTTCATGATAGACAAATGTTAACACTGATTTCAAAAGGAAGAAAAGCTCAAGAAGAGATACAAAAAAATAATGGGAAAAAGTTAAATGAAAAAATAGTTCAATTTGCAAGTATAGGAAAATCTTTAATTAAAGCCAAAGAGGAAGGGATAGATCCGTTTAAAGCTCTTGAAACTATTGTTAATTGGGAAAATTTTGTTTTATCTGTAAATGAAGCTGAGAAATTAGCAAGGCCAGTAGATTATGATTATTTAGATTTATTAGAAAAAAGATTTTATTTTTTAAGAAGATATACTCCAAAATTTTTACATCTATTAGAATTTAAATCTACAAAAGCTAATGAATCTTTAATTGAAGGAATTGATATACTTAAAGATATTAACGAGAGTGGGAAAAGGAAAATTCCTGAAGATGCTCCAATAGATTTTATCTCTAAAAGATGGAGTAAATATGTATTTGAAAAAGATAACAGTATCAATAGACATTACTACGAAATGGCCGTTCTCTCTGAACTTAGAGAACATATTAGAGCTGGAGATATATCTATTTCTGGAAGTAGACAGTATATGGATTTTGAAGAGTATCTATTTTCAAAAGATGAATGGCAAGAATCTAAAATTTTTTCTAGATTAGCTGTGAGCTTAGAATTGGAAGATTATTTTACCGAGAGAAAATTAAGCATGGATAAAAGGCTGAGATGGTTTTCTAAAAATATTAATCAAATAAAAGGAATCTCTATTGAAAATGGAAAAATTTCAATTTCAAGATTGGAAAAAAATATTCCTCTAGAAGCAGAACAACTGAGTTCAAAATTATATAAACTTATACCCAGAATTAATTTAACAGATCTTTTAATAGATGTTGTAAATATAACAGGATTCCATGAAGAGTTTATTCATGCATCAACGAATAAAAAGCCAGATAACAGTGAAAAAATAACTCTAATAGCAGCTTTAATAGGAATGGGAACAAATATAGGTCTTACAAAAATGGCAGATGCTGCTTCAGGGATATCGTATAAGCAAATGGCATATATTTCACAGTGGAGAATGCATGAAGATGCTTTAAATAGAGCTCAAGTTAACCTTGTTAATTTTCATACTAAACTAAACATGTCAAAATATTGGGGTGATGGAACTACTTCATCTTCGGATGGGATGCGTATGCAATTAGGAGTTACATCGCTTCATGCTGATTCTAATCCTCACTATGGGACTGGAAAAGGTGCTACTATTTATAGATTTACAAGTGACCAATTTTCATCTTTCTATACGAAAGTAATTAATACAAATTCTAGAGATGCTACTCATGTTTTAGATGGGCTTTTAAATCATGAAACTGATTTAAATATATTAGAACACTACACAGATACAGCTGGATATACTGATCAAGTATTTGGACTTACTCATCTTTTAGGATTCAGATTTGCTCCTAGAATACGTGATTTATCCGATGTAAAATTATTTTCTTTAAGTGAAACAAAGGTATCCAAAAATCTTGAAAGTATTTTAAAGGGCAAAATTAATGAAAAGATTATAAAAGAAAATTATGATGATGTTTTAAGATTAGCATCCTCAATTAGAGAAGGTAAAGTTAGCTCTTCACTAATATTAAGTAAATTAGGATCTTACTCTCGGCAAAATAGTATTTCTACAGCATTAAGAGAGATGGGGAAAATAGAAAAAACTATTTTTATTTTAGATTACTTATCAGATGAAAAGTTAAGAAGAAAAATTCATAGAGGTTTAAATAAAGGAGAAGCTATGAATGGTTTAGCAAGAGCTATTTTCTTTGGAAAGCAAGGTGAATTGAGAGAAAGGACTATCCAAAATCAACTTCAAAGAGCAAGTACACTTAATATTATTATAAATGCTATTAGTATTTGGAATACGATTTACTTAGAAAAGGCTGTTCAATATTTAAAAACTATTGAAGAGGTTGATGAGGCTTTGTTAAGCAACATATCTCCACTTGCTTGGGAGCATATTAATTTTTTAGGGGAATATAAATTTGATTCAGATTGTTGTACAACTTCTTTAGAATTTTTAAGAGAGCTAAATATAGATTAAGCATTGAAAATAAAGGGGTCATAGATGGTCAGGAAAATCCTTAGCGTTGTTATTCCGCGTTTTCCTGACGGGACCCCGATTATAAAAATATTGTAAAAATAAAAATAGGATATGGAGATGGCTTTTTAAAATGTAATGAAAATAGTATGTGTACAATAAATAAAAAGACCTATAAAATATTATCTGTGACAATGGATAATACTTTTATAGCTGGTGATGATTCTATTAGTGAAGGCGATGAAGTTATTTTATATCCAGATATTAATTTAATCAGAAATAATACAGGAATGCATATATGTGAAGTTTTACCTCTAATAAATGATAGAATTGAAAGAGTTTTAAAATAAAAAGTATGGACATTTAATAAAATAATAATAAAAATCTTCAAGTTATGATAATAATGAAATTATCTAAGCTTGAAGATTTTTTATTTTTATGAAAAATTAAGAAAAAATAAAGTTTGAAAAGTTTCTTCTCTATATAAATTATTTTAAATAATTTTTACTTATCAAATTTTGTAATTTTCTCATTTAAGCATAAATAAAAAAAATGATATATAAAAACCAGGTTAAAAATAAGAAACATATTTTTTAATATTAATTTTTTATAAATCTCGTATTCTTCACATAATACGAGATTTATTTTATTGATTTTACTAGGAATAATCAATATATTAAAATTTCACCTTTTAAAAGCGATATTAAAATTATCTAAATGCGAGAAATATATATATAAAAAAATATACTATATCTAAATGAAAGACGTAGTATATTTTTTTCTCAAATTTTTATTATAGGCCGGTTTCTATTTCAATATTTTTTTAGCTTCTACAAATCTTTGGAATGCTGTAAACAATACCATAGCTGTGAATATATTTATTACAATTCCAGCGTTCTCCTTTAAAAGTATCATTAAACTTAACATTAAAAACCCTTCAGTTCTTTCAGCTAACCCAGCTTGATAATAAAATGTCTTTTCTCCTTTATTTTCAGCTAATGGCCCAGTCGTTAAAAATATTGTCATTGATATAATAATACTTACTGCTAAGATAAGAGATATAAAACTAAAATCACTATATTTATATGCAACACCTAATATAACTGCACCTTCAACCATTCTATCAAAAGTAATATCCATCACAGTTCCAAAAGGTGATGATGATTTTGTTTTTCTAGCTATTGTTCCATCTACAGCATCTAAATATCCAGAAAACCATAAAACTAAAACTGCTAAAATATTAAATCCAAAAGCTACTAAAACTCCACTAAAAATTCCCAATAACATAGCTATTATTGTAACTGCATTTGCACTTAAACCAAACTTCATAGCTATTTCTGCTCCAACTCCTATCAACGGTTGGATATATTTTCTACAATGTGTATCTAACATCTATTTTTGTTCTCCTATTAAAATTTTCTCATTATCATTGTAAATAAGAGATACTTCATCTCCTACTTTATATAAAAACTCTTTCTCTTCCACTAAAGTTATTTTTTCATTTTCTAAGGATACAACCACTGAATATCCACCCATTTTAAAGTTTATTTCATGAACTCTTCCCTTTAAATTTGAACCTTCTATAACTCTAATACTCTTCCCTCTAAGAGCAACAAATTTGCACTTCTCTACTTCACACTTAAAAATCTTTTCAAATATATCTTTTGAAAAAATATTTTCCACAGCCAACAACTTTGCTGTATAAACATTTTTAGGATTATTGTATAAATCTTTTGGAGTTCCATAATCTAAAAGTTCTCCTCTAAACATAATTCCAATTTTATTAGACAAATAAAAAGCTTCTTCTCTATCATGAGTTACAAATATAATTGTAACTTTTAATTTTTCATGAAGTTTTTTAACCATTTTTTGCATTCTATCTCTTAAATTAAAATCCAAAGCTGAAAAAGGTTCATCCATCAATAAAAGCTTAGGTCTTGTCACTATGGCTCTGGCTATAGAAACTCTTTGTTTTTCTCCACCACTTAATTCACTGGGAAATCTTTTTTCTTTCCCTACTAAATCCATTTCTACTATTGCATCTTTAACTCTTTTTTCAATTTCATCTTTTGAAACTTTTTTAATTTTTAATCCAAAAGCTATATTTTCCCAAACATTTAGATGTGGAAGAAGTAAATCTTTTTGAAAAACCATAGCTACCTCTCCATCTTTTATCATTCTACTTGGACTTTTTCCATTTATCAATATTTCACCACTAAAGTCTTTATCTAAACCTGCTACCAAATTTAAAAGAGTAGATTTCCCTGATCCAGATTGCCCTAATATTCCAATAAATTCACCATCTTCTATAGAGATATCTATATTTTTTAGTGAAAAGCCAGAGAAGGATTTTGATACCCCTTTTATTTCTATCATTTAATACTCTCTCTTTCTATAAATATTTTTTACTATTCTGTCTACTAAAAAAACTAAAAAGTATGTGAAAGCAACATATAGAACACTATAAACCGTTCCATTAGTAATACCTCCATCAACTAAATAAGGCATCATTAAAATTGGAAGTGTCATAATTTGACCCCCACCAATTATAAAAGTTACTAGGTATTGAGCTAATGAAACGATAATAACTAAGGACATTCCAACTAAAAATGATGGATAAATTATAGGCAAAGTTATTTTTAAAAAACGCTCCATGGCATTAGCACCTAAAACTTTTCCTAAGTTTATATAATCTTTATTTAATGTCACATATCCTGCTCTCATGCTTTGAATATAGTAAGGCATTGTCGTTACACTATGAACAATAGCAACACCCAATGCCGTCTCTATTAAGTTTAATTTTATAAATGCAAATTGAATTCCCATTGTACTAACCATTGTTGGAATAATTAGTGGAAGAATAATTAAAAACTCCATAAACATCTTTCCTCTAAAATTTTCTCTAGCCATAAAAGAAGCTAGAGGAGTTCCTATTATAAAATTTATTAACATTGTTATAATAACAACTAAAAGGGTAGTCATTAAACTATTGTAAGTTTTTCCTGATTTTAATACATATTCCCACATCTTAAAATTCATACTATTTAAAAATATTCCAATGAAAGGTAGTAAAAATATTAAGGATAATAAAAAATATGTAACCCATAAAAATAATTTTTTCATTTTACCACTCTCTTTCCTGGAATTTTGTAAAAAACTTTAAAGCTAAACACATTATCCCACCAAATAATAAACTTATACTTGAAATTAAAATATTCATAACCATTATTTTTCCTCTCAAATCTAAATTACCTTTTGTATATGTATCAAACACTAGTACAGAAAGTACTCTAGGATGAGTAACACCTAAAATATATGGTGTTTCAAAAGCTGCAAAAAGATATGTTAGAACTATAAAGAAACTGATACTTAAAGTTGGAAAAACAAGTGGGAAAACTATTTTTTTAAAAAAAGCAGCATTACTTAAATTATATATTTTCCCCAGAGAATCCCATTTCTTATCAATTCTAAAAACTACAGGAAGACTCATCATAGTCATAAATGGTAGAGCTTTCCAAACATAAGTCAATATTATTCCTATTCCCTGATGGTCATTTGTCAGTATTGGAAATTCATCCATAGAAGATATTATTCCTATTTTCAACAAAAAATTACTTATCACTCCTCTTCTCATAAGTAAAAGCAATATTCCATATGCACTTACTAAATATGGTACAAATACAGGTGCTTCAATAACTTTTTGAAAAAATTTTGTATAAAAATATCCTTTTCTTTTACTTAAAAAAACTAAAAATATAACAATAATTGTCAATATAAAAGCTAAAAAAGCAGCAATGCTATTTATTTTTATAGTGTATATTAAGCTTTCGTAAAACTCTTTTGAATGAAGAACATCTCTATAATAATGCAAAGTAAAACAAGAATTACTCAAAATTCTATTGTAACCTAAAGAGGTCATAAAAACATAGTATAAACCATATAGAAAGAAAAATGTCATATATAATAAAAAAGGTATTATATATATAAATTTTTTAATTTTTTCCAACGTTCTCTAGCCATCCCTCTTCTATAATTGTAAGTTTATCAGGTGTTAGTTCCATTACCCTTTTTTCTTGTAACTCTTCTGAAGATGGAATTTTTCCACTTTTATTTAAATCAAAGAATTTTTTTACAGTTTCAGGAGGTAGTTTTTTCATATCTAAAATATTAAAATCCCCCCAGTTTTTAGGCTCTTGTTTTAATAGTTGTAAATCTGGTGACACTAATTGATTTATTACTGCTATAGCTCCATCTTTATTTTGAGCATTTGCAGGGATAGCTAAATAGTGATTATTAAATAGAGTTCCTTTATTTAATAAAAAACTCTTTGATGTTTCAGGATAATCTCCTGATTCTATTTTTGAATTTACTTTATTTATAGTATATCCCATAGTCACATCCACTTCTCCTGCTGAATATAGAAGATCTAATTTCCCTTCTGACTCAGGATAAGTCTCACCTTTTCTCCATAAATAAGGTTCAATCTCATTTAAATAATTCCAAACTATATTTAAATTTTCTTTAAACTCTTCTGGAGACATATTTTGAATATTATCATAACCTAACATATCAATTGTTATATTTCTTACAAAAGCACTTCCTGTAAAGTTAGTTGCATTTGGATAAGTAAATCTGCCTGGATTCTTTTTTACATACTCTGTTAAAGTTTCCCAACCAGTAAATGGTACTTTTCCATTTTTAGTATTATATATAAAGTTAAACTGAGCCTCTCCAAATGGAACCTCTAATCCATTAATATCCTCTCCAAAATCTTTAACTGTTGTACTCTCTTTTAATAAATCTTTATTTTTAATGCTTCCTAAAGTATTTTCTGTTAAAACTCCAGCATTTTTTAAAGCCTTAAAGTTTTCACCATTTACCCATAAAACATCTATAACTCCATTTTTTTTCCCAGCTTGTTTCTCAATTATTAATTTATTTACAACATCTTTTATATCTACAATAGGTACTCTTTTTAAATTTATATTTTCATTTTCCAATACTTTAGGAGCAACCACATCATCCATAAAAGTATTAATCTCTTTAGATCCACCCCACATATAAATGTTTACATCTTTATTTTCTTTTTTATTACAACTTGTTAGCACTCCTAAAACTAACAGTGAAAGTGTAAGTAGTTTTATTTTTTTTCCCATTTTTTTACTCCTCCTACCAATTAATAAATAAGGGGAGATACCTTTCTCCCCTTTATTTATTATAACTTATTTATTATTTTCTTACGAGTTTTTCTTTGCTTTTTTTGCAATTAATTTTGTAATCATTGTTAATCCAAAGAATATAAGTGATGCTGTTATTGACATTTTAACAGCTGTTTTCATATCTCCTGAAGCAACAGCTCCTGCTAGAAGTACAAATACTGATGTTCCTGGTAAAATAAATATTGTTGATAGTAAAGAATATTGAATAAAACTTATTGGTGTTAACCCATAAACATAGTTTTGAATTCCAAAAGGAAATACTGGTAATAATCTTGTTGTTGCAAGAATAAACCAACCATCATTTTTTACACCTTCATTTATTTTTTTGAAAGCTTCTGTTTTTCCAAACTTTTCTTCAATAGGTTTTCTAGCAATATATCTTGCTATTAAAAATGCTAAAGATAATCCTAAACATGCTCCTATTGCTGTGTATATAATTCCCATTACTGCACCAAATATTAATCCACCAGCTAAAGTTAAAGGTAACACAGATATGCATGTTGTAGTTACAATTGCGTATAATCCTATATATGCAACTGGACCCCACATCCCTAAACTTTTAATCAATGTTTCTAATTTTTGTCTATCTTTTAAATATTCTAAAGCTCCTGATTTTGCTAATCCAAATATAATA